>JANWHF010000152.1 GCA_025450555.1 Tepidisphaeraceae bacterium
ACGTGACTTTGCCGGCAGATGTGCTGCAAGTCGCGTGAGAGGCCGTCGCTGATATCCATCATTGCCGAGATCCGACCTGTGCGCGCCAGTTCACGCGCCAGTTCGATGCGAGGCTGAAATTCCATGTGCCGGCCGAGAATGCTGCCGCCTAAGGGTCCAGTGACGTAGATGAAATCTCCGGGCTTAGCGCCTTTTCTTGAAATCGGAGTGATGCCTGCGCTGCGTCCCAGGACCGTCACCGAGAGGATCAGCCGGCCGGGCCACGATCCGGTGTCTCCGCCGACGATTGGGCAATTGAACGCATCGGCGGCGTCGCGCATGCCTTGATAGATGGACTTGGCGTATTCGACACCAGCGCCCGCTGGAAGTCCGGCCGATGCGACCAGAGCGGCAGGAAGACATGCCATCGCGGCGCAATCGGAGAAATTTCGATTGACGACTTTCCGGCCGATTTGCTGAGGCGAATGGATTTTGGAATCGAAATGAACGCCGTCGAGCACCTGATCGACGCCCACCAGCAGCTGATCGTCGGCGTTCCATTTCAGGACCGCGAGATCATCGCCCTGGGGAAGCTGAACGAAATCGGTCGGTCGGGCCTGTGACTGAATCCAGTTAATGAAGTCGAACTCCGCGGGCACGAGGGAATTGTAACGGGAATAATGGATTTTCGCTTAGGGAATGATGAGGAGATCTCGAAGCCGAGTTTATAATATCCGCGACGCGACAGCGGAGCGATTCGGGAAAGCGCTCCGCTGTCGCGTCGCGGCTAACCCGGGCTTCCACAAGCCTTCTTGCTCGCAACTGATTTTTTGGAAAAGTCTCAGGCGCCTACTTCCGCCGGAGTGTCAGTTGCGAGTGCAACCTTCGCCGCGGCGAGCTTGGAAGCATGCAGATTTGGATTGACCGTCATTTCCAGCGCCGGCTGCGACCGCGATAGCTCCATCTCGATCACTTCCTTCGCGAGGGCACGATAATCGGCTGCGCCATTGCTCGTCGGCTCGTATGCGATGATCGTTTGCCCGAAGCTGGGGCTTTCCGCCAGCTTGATGTTCCGGCGGATTTTGCTCTTGAAGATCCGCGCCCCCGCCCAGGGAAGGGGCTTCCCTTCGGCAGCTTCAATGAAGGAATTGAGCTCCGCAACGACTTCGTTGCTCAGCTTTGTCTGGCTGTCGAACATGGTCAGCACGACGCCGCTGACTTTGAGCTTGGGATTGATCCGGCGATTGACCAGTTGCACCGTTTCCAGCAGCTTGGCCACGCCTTGCAGCGCCAGGAAGTGAGCCTGCATCGGAATGATTACTTCATCGGCCACCGCCAGCGCATTGAGCGTCAGAAGCCCGAGGCTCGGCGGACAATCGAGCAGAATGAAGTCGAAATCGTGCGTGACCGATTCGAGCCGATTCTTCAAAAGCGTTTCGCGACCCAGCACGCTGACCAGCTCGATTTCAGCCGCCGCCAGATCAATTGAGCTGGGAACCAGCGCGATATTGGCGTCGATCTTATGAACCGCTTCCAGGAAGCTGCGCTCATTAATCAGCACGTCATAGAGGCTGCACGTGGCCTGCGAAGGCTCCATGCCGTAATTGATGGTCAGGTGAGCCTGCGGATCGAGATCGATCAGGCAGACGCGCTTGCCCTGCTCGGCAAGAGCCGCGCCAAGGTTGACGGTGGTCGTGGTCTTCCCCACGCCGCCCTTCTGGTTCATCAACGCGATGATTCGCACAGGCCACCTCCATGCTCCGTTAGAGCTCCTAACAAAACGTTTCGCGTTGGCCGGTTGCGGATGCTGCGCCTCGCCGCGCGATCCGTTTCGTTAGGAGTTCTAATATTATCGGCCGATTCTCGGAAAAAACCGTGGGAATAACAAGAAGTGCCAGAATTGGCAGTCGATCATAAGGAATCCTCCTGGCGTTCTTGGCACCCTTGGCGTTCTTGGCGCTAAGAGGCATCTCAAAAAAACTGGACACAAAAAAAAGAAAGCTTCCGCCGTGGCCGGGAAGCTTTCTTTTTTGTTTCGAGGCCCAAGTTGGAGCCAAGGCCTAAAACGTTTATGAGATACGATCGCGACCAAGTGCCGCCGGCTGTAAGCCACGTGCCGGCGTCAAAGCGATTTACTTCTTGGACTTGGTCGTCTTCTTCTTCTTCGACGAACTCTTCTTGCTAGAGGCTTTCTTTGCCATGGCGCTGTTACCTCCTTTCTATGTTGGACAAATTTAGTGTTTACAAAAAAAAGCGTCAATGAATTTTTTGTGGTGCTGTCTTCTTTTTTTGCACTAGGCGCGCGGGCGCGCGCCAGCGCGATTCGGAGCGAATGTCGATTCGATGCGATACGTATCGCGCCGAGCGCGCATGCAGACGCTCGCAATGAGTGGGAAGAACGCGCGCTAGCAACGCCAAAGAATTTTTTGCAATAGAGCTTGAGTTATCGCCAGAAAGTGCTGACGAAGGTCATTTCTTCTCATACGATGTGCGTTTTGAGAGAACGACAGACAACGAAAGGAACAAGCCGTGGCCAGCCTTGCGAAGCGTCCGATGGTGATCATCGTCCGAGATGGATGGGGAAAAAATCCGTACCCCCAGTG
This sequence comes from Tepidisphaeraceae bacterium, assembly GCA_025450555.1. GTDB lineage: Bacteria > Planctomycetota > Phycisphaerae > Tepidisphaerales > Tepidisphaeraceae > JANWHF01. Next base: position 2,583 of record JANWHF010000152.1, read on the forward strand.
GAATCATGCGAATGCGGTGTACCTCGCGAAGCATCCGGTGGCCGATCGGCTGATGGCTCAGTATCCCAACGTTCTGATTCACACCAGCGGCTTCGATGTCGGCCTTCCCGAAGGAACGATGGGCAATAGCGAGGTGGGTCACCAGAACATCGGCGCCGGGCGCATCGTGGACCAGGAATCGGTTCGCATCACCAAGGCCATTCGCGATGGCCAGTTCTACGCGAACGTCGAGATCAATGCCGCCGTCGATGCGGCCGCTTCAAATGGCGGCGCGGTGCATCTCTTTGGCATCGTCAGCGACGCGGGCGTGCATGGATTGCTCGAGCATCTCTTTGGCTGCCTGGAATTGTGCCGGCGCAAGGGAATGAATCGCGTTTTCCTACATGCCTTTACCGATGGCCGCGACACCTCGCCCAATTCGGGCCTCGGATATATCCGCCAAATCGAAGCGAAGATGAAGGAGATGGGCGTCGGTCGGATTGCCACCGTCAGCGGCCGCTATTACGCGATGGACCGCGACAATCGCTGGCCGCGTGTGGAAAAGGCTTATCGCGCGATTCGCTTTGGCGATGGGCCGAGGTTCAAGTCAGCCGAGCTGGCGGTTCAGTCGTATTACGAGCATCCGACCGAGCCGAATATGTCGGGGGATGAGTTTGTGACCCCCAGTATCATCAGCGACGACAGCTCGACGCCGCGCGCGATCGTTCGCGATGGCGATTCGGTGATCTTCTACAACTATCGCGGCGACCGCCCGCGCGAAATCACCAGGGCTTTCGTACTCGATCCGTTCGACGGCTTCGATCGCGGCTCCAAGCCCAAAGTTCATTTCTGCACGATGACCGATTACGAGAAGGGGCTGCCGGTTCACGTGGCCTACCCCAAGCCGCCGAAGATGGCCAACATTCTCGGCGAATATGTTTCCAACCTCGGCTTGCGGCAGTTCCGCTGCGCCGAGACCGAGAAATATCCGCACGTCACCTTCTTTTTTAACGATTACCGCGAGCAGCCGTTTCCGGGTGAGGATCGCCAGATCGTCCCTTCGCCGCAGGTAAGCACCTACGACCAGATGCCGGAAATGAGCGCGGCGGGCGTGCGGGATGAAGTGGTGCGACGCGTCAATTCCGGAAATTACGACCTGATCGTCGTCAACTTCGCCAACGGAGACATGGTCGGCCACACCGGCGTTCTGCCGGCCGCGGTCAAGGCCGTCGAAGTGGTCGATCAATGCGTCGGCGCCGTGCTGGAAGCCACCCAGCGCCAGGGCGGGCTTGCCATCGTCACCGCCGACCACGGCAACTGCGAACAGATGATCGACCCCGCCACCGGCGGCCCCCACACCGCCCACACCACTTACGATGTTGAATGCATCCTCGTCGATGACCGCCTCCGCGACAAAAAACTCCGCGAAGGCGGCAGGCTTGCCGACCTCGCGCCGACCGCCCTGGAGATGCTGGGGTTGCCCAAGCCGGGGGAGATGAATGGGAAGTCGCTGATTGAAAAGTAGTTCTGTATTGGCGCTCGGGAAATTGCTGCAACAATTTCAGGACAAACGCATTAATCTTGCGAGACGTTGCGAGTGCGACGATTGTTGGCCATCCTCCTGTTCATTGTTTTGATTGAACTCCCCTGGGCTCTGGTCGGCCTTCTCAAGCCGTACCTTTGGATCGGTGGCATAGCCGGATTGATCATCGCACTTAATCTCGAATTCACGTCACGAAGGCCAAGACCAAAGCAGCGCACAGGGAAGTGCCATTGGTGCGGATATGACCTCAGAGGAAATGTCTCAGGGATTTGCCCTGAATGCGGCACGCAAATTCAGAAGGAGCGAGCATTACGGCGGCCACCAATCCTTAAGACCATGCTGCTTGGATCGAACGCTGGCGTGTGGCTCCGCCGCAGGCTGCTCTATCGCAATCTGCTCGTGGCCTTCTGCGCGCTCATCGCCTTCTATTTCACCCCTAATCGCGTCATCTTTGGAAAATTAACTTCTCCTTCGCCAAAAGATTTTGTCGATGACGTGAATACCTATTTCGCGCCGGTTGTTCGCGCCGCTTACGCCTATGAGCGTGACACTGGACACTTGCCAAGCAGCGACCTGCATGAATTAGTGCCCAGGTACCTGCCTTCGGGAACACCTGGGTTCTTGCAGAGACCGAATCAATTTTTCTTCTTTGCTAGATTCAATAGCTACGTCATTTACGATTTCAATCCGGGCCAAGATGCCTGGCGGGTTGAAGGGTATGTGCATGGGCGCATCCCCGCAGCACCGATCTTTCGCCCGCCATTTGCTTCGACTCAGCCAACAACGAAACCGTGAGAGCCGAGGGCGACATGTATTGCAACCGATGCTATGCGAAGCTGGACCCTGATGACTCTTCCTGCCCGCAATGCGGAGCGCCGTTTGCGGCCTCAAATCCCTCCAGCTATTCGCGAAAGCCATTTCCGAGCGTTCCCCTTATCGTTTTCCACGTCATCGGTACAACGATCGTCGGAGTCGTTGCAGGGTTTGTCATTGCCTTCCATCAGATGGCAGCCATGAGCGGACATTGATCATGAACCAGCGCCCCAAATTCCACTTCTTCGGCGATCCCATCTGCCTCGCGTCGATGATCTTCTACGCGGTGAATCGCTGGTATTTCAAGCCGCACGACATTGGCGGAGCCTTTACGCAGGGCTATGTGAATGACTTGCTGTGCCTGCCGCTGTTTCTTCCGCTGATCCTTGGCGTTCAGAGAATGATTGGGCTGCGAAAACACGATGCGCCGCCGCGAATGTGGGAAGTCGTGCAGCATGCCATCATTTTCTCGATTCTTTTCGAAGTGGTTTTGCCGCGATATCCGCGGCAGTTTCATACCACGGCTGATCCGTGGGATGCCATCGCCTATCTGGTTGGCGGTGTGACCGCATGGTTCTGCTGGCGCTTTCTGGCGGCGGCAAAGCGACGTCGATGGAGTGCCGAAGCCGACGAGCCCTTCGACGGCCTGGCCTGGAGCGCGTCATCGTTGAGCAAAGGCTGGAACAGCCCCGAGGAGGATCGTGCCTGGCAGGCACTGTAACGGAGAATTGGAGTTCTCTATCAACTTGCCTTCGCCACCGCCTGGTTAGCCTGAAGCAACTTCGCAATCAGCACGTGGGGGCGCGGAAGGGGATACTGATTCAGTTCTTCGAGCGTGACCCATGCGCGATTTTCTTCTGCCTTGGATCGTCGCGAGATACTGCAGCGAAACACTTCGAACTCGTATCTCCGATGCGTCAGCGCATGACGGACCTTGCCGATCGGTCGGGAATTGTTGATCAGCGATGCAATGCCTGGAGAAGCCTCGGCCTGCGGATCGATTGTGATGAATTGCCACATGCTGGCCCAGCGGCCGGTGGCGGGTCGCTGTTCGATCAGCCAATGATCGTGGTGGCTGATGCAATAGGTCTGCCGGCGGAGGATGGGCGTGGCGACCGCTTTTTTGGGGAGAGGAATTCGGTCCTGAAGCCCGGCGGCGAAGGCTTCGCAGCAGGCCTTCACGGGGCAAATCAAACATTGTGGTGAGCGCGGCGTGCAGACCACCGCGCCAAGTTCCATCATTGCCGAGTTAAATTCGCCGGGCTGGGATCGCGGGACGATTTGCTCGGCACGATTCCAAAGCAGTTCCTGCGTACGCAGATCGCGCGGATCGGCTTCGATTTTGTCGATCCGGCAAAGCACGCGCTGGACGTTGCCGTCCAGAATGGGCGCGCGCTGATCGAAAGCGAGGGAAGCGATTGCGCCAGCGGTATAGCGCCCGATTCCAGGCAAGCTTCGCAATTCTTCCGGCGAGGATGGAACCTTGCCGCCATACTCTGAAACGATTTGCTGAGCCGCTTTGGCGAGATTCCGCGCCCGGCTGTAATAGCCGAGCCCCTGCCACATTCGCAGCACGTCCTGCTCCTGGGCCGCAGCCAGATCGGCAAGCGTCGGAAACCTTTCAAGAAAGCGATGGAAATAGGGAATGACCG
>JANWHF010000153.1 GCA_025450555.1 Tepidisphaeraceae bacterium
GCGATCCGGTTCTGTTTCAGCACTTTTTCTGGTTCTATTCGCACCCGGCAGTTTACATCATGATTCTGCCGGCCATGGGCGTCATCAGCGATGTCATGGTGGCTTTCAGCCGAAAGAGCATCTTCGGCTACAGCTTCGTCGCCGCCAGCTCGCTGGCCATCGCGCTGCTGAGCTTTTTGGTTTGGGGCCATCACATGTTTGTCACGGGCATGTCGCCGCTGACCAATGCGGTCTTCAGCCTGATTACGTTCTGCATCGCCATCCCATCGGCCGTCAAAGTCTTTAACTGGCTGGGCACGATGCATGGCGGATCAATCCGACTCAAGACGCCGATGCTCTATGCGTTGGGCTTCATCTTCCTCTTCACCATCGGCGGACTGACCGGCTTGTTCCTCGGCTCGCTCTCGACCGACATTCATTTGACCAACACCTATTTCATCGTTGCCCACTTCCACTACGTGATGATGGGCAGCACGCTGTTTGGGTTCATGGCCGGCATGTATTACTGGTGGCCCAAGATGTTTGGCCGGATGTACAGCGAAAAGATCGCTGTGACGGGTTTCCTGCTGGCGTTCATCGGATTCAATCTCACGTTTTTCCCGCAGTTCATCGGCGGGTCGCAGGGCCTGCCCCGCCGCTATGCCAGCTACACCGACGGGCCTCTGGTTCATGTGCCGTTTACCAACAAACATGTGCCGCTCTTTGTGACCGTGCATCGCACGTCCACAGTCGGGGCATATACCCTGGGCAGCGGCCTGGCGATCGCTCTTTTGAGCTGGGTGCTCTCGCTGAAGTTCGGACCGAAAGCGCCAGACAATCCCTGGGGCGCTAACACGCTGGAGTGGCAGACTACTTCGCCGCCGCCCCACGATAATTTCAAATATACGCCTTTGGCCGGGGATCCCTATGACCTGGAGGGCTGGACGTACGAGCCGGATACCAATGGCTGGGTGAATCCAGCTTCGCAATGGGCGAGTGTTTCCGCAGCCCATTGACGCCGGCAAACTCCCGGCATCCTGATTTGCGATTGAGACGTTAACGAGGACGCATGAGCACCGTCGAAACCAATTCCGCCGCGGCGCACGGTCATGACAATCATGACTCGCACCTGGCGCATCACTTTGACACGCCCGAGCAGCAGTTTCAGTCGGCCAAGCTCGGAATGTGGGTCTTTCTGGGCACTGAAATCCTGATGTTCGGCGGGTTGTTCTGCGCCTATTCGGTGTACCGCCACAACCATCCCGATGTCTTCGCCGTCGCCCACGAAGCGCTCGACCGCACCCTGGGCGCGATCAATACGCTCGTTCTGATCACCAGCAGCCTGACGATGGCCTGGGCGGTGCGATGTGCCCAGCTCGGCCAGCAACGGGCGCTGCGCTGGCTGATGGCAGTCACGCTCGTTGGCGGTTACGGATTCCTGGGAATCAAAGCCGTCGAATACCACACCAAGTGGGAACACAAGCTCTTCTTTGGCTCAGGTAACTCCTACTACGGCTGGGATGGAAAGCAGGACCTCAAGGGTTACTTCCAGGAAGAGGCTGAAAAAGGGAGCGCTAACGGCGAACAGCCTGCCGCCAATGGTTCTGAGGCTGCCGCGGCCTCCGAGAAAGCTCCGGCCGCCGCTGCGCCAGCACCGGCAGCCGCGCCTGCTGCCCAAGCCTCGGCCAATCCTGCGTCGACAATTCCTGAGATGACGTTCCAGCCCGGCGCGGCAATCGACGGAAATGCCGGGACAAACGACCAGGCTAAGATCGTCGCGACCTTTGCGGATCCGCACGGCGTCGCATCGCACTACGCGACGCCGGCCGAAGAACCGGCCATGACGGTCAATAATCTGACCCCGCCTGATAGGCAGCGCATATACACCTTCTTCGCCGTTTACTTTTTCATGACCGGCCTGCACGGCCTGCACGTGATCATCGGCATGTCGGTGATTTACTGGGTTCTTCTGCGTGCCGGAGGACCGCAGCGCAAGCGGTGGCTGGTTCCCGCGGCCCCCATATCAGTCGGACTGTTCCTGACCTACCTTGGGATCATTATTCCCGGCCCCAGCCGGCTTCCGCTGTTAGTCATTGGAATTTCGATTGCAGTCGCCGCGGCCCTATGGGCCGTGCTGTGGACTACACTCGGTTCGCGCGTCCCGGCTGCCAAGCCTGAATTTGGCCCCAACTATTTCACGCCTGTCGATCTGGCCGGCCTTTACTGGCACCTGGTCGATATGGTTTGGATTTTCCTTTTCCCGATGCTGTACCTGATTCACTAAGAGCGAGTGCGAAACGATATGGCTGCTGATCAACAACATCCGACTCTGACCCCCGCGGGCGCTGAAGGGCACGGCATCGATCCCAACATCGGCGGGAAGCACATTCACACGACCTCGCCGATGCTGCTGCTGGGCGTGTACGGAATTCTGGTGTTTCTCACCATCCTTACCGTCGCGGTGACGAAAGTGGACGTGGGCGATTTCAATATCTGGATCGCATTGGCCATTGCCGTTGCCAAGGCGAGCTTCGTGGCCCTTTATTTCATGCACCTGCGATGGGACAGCCCGTTCAATGGCGCAATCCTGATTTTTGCATTCGTGTTCGTGGCGATATTCATTGGCATGTCGGTCATGGACAGCCACAACTATCGCCCCTTCATGCATGCTCCGACGCCGGGCACAGCGCCGTATTAACGCAGGAGTGCTCAGAGCAGCCTAAGATCGGAATCTTCCGACGTCATGGAGGCCGATCATGATCCGACCTGCAACTGATGAAGTTGATTATTTGACCCCCGGCACGCCCCCACCCAAGGCCAGCACGATCGGCCTGTGGCTATTCCTTGCCGCGCTGACGATGCTCTTCGCGGCGAGCCTCGTGGGATACCTGTTGATCCGCCACAGTGGAAACCGCGCGGTATCCGGACCGATCCAGTTGCCCAAGCTGCTGTATTTCAGCACGGCGATGGTCATCGGCGTGAGCATCACGATCAGCCTGGCGGTTTCATCGCTGCACCGTGAACGACAACACTCCTTCCGGCTCTGGATCATCCTCTCGCTGCTGCTGGGCATCGCATTCATCGCCATCCAGACGCCGGCTATGATCGAGCTGATCCAGCGGCATGAGGTTCTGATCCAGCAGTTGCGCCGCATGGGCGCGGCAACGGGGGCCGGCACCGCGCTCTATGGACTCATCTTCGTCCTGGTGCTGCTCCATGCCCTGCACGTCGTGGGCGGGATCATCGTGCTGGTGCGCGTCTCCATTCAAGGCGTTCGCGGCCGCTATGACCACGAGCATTTCCTGCCGGTCAAGCATGCCGCGATGTACTGGCACTTCCTGGATGTGGTCTGGATCGTGATGTTCAGCACTTTCCTGCTGACGCGATGAGTGCTATTGGTTCGACAGCGGCACTTCGATCTTCTTGTGCGCTACCCACCAGACGACGCCCGAACCGCCGACGGCATGCACCGTCAGGACATAGCCGCGGTAAGCCGGCACCTCGTAATCCTCATCCTCTTCCGCGCCAATCGAGCTTCGCGGCGGCGGAGTCGCGCCCAACGGTGCCAGTGCCGCATCGACTTCGTCCATGGTCATGCCCTTGTGCAACAGCCGATTGGCCTGGTCCTGAAGCTTCTCGGCCGTCGGGTCGTAGAGCGAATCCATCACCAGCTTTCGGTCCTGCTCGAATTCGCTGCGCGAAATGTCCACGACGCTGTTATTTTCCTGCGGCTTTCCATCCTTGGTCCAGAACCTGTTGATAATCAGCGCGTTGGGCTGAAGACTCATCACGATCGAAGGGCCGAAGATGCGCACGTCGGGGTAGCCGGCGTCGCGTCCCGCGTCGTAAGGGCGTCGCTTGCGCTCCAGCAGCTCTGTCAGTTTCGCGACGGCCGGTGAATTGCCCGGCAGCGGTCCATAGCGCTGCACCACCTGATCGTGCCCGACGCTGGCGACTAGCGAAGCCCTGCTCAAATCGATGGGCGGCGGCGGCGTCGAAGTGGCGCAGCCGGCCAAAACAAAGATTGCGCCAAGAATCGTGAACGTCTTAAAGTGCATCATTATCGAATTCTCCATGGATCACATGCATTGATCGGCATTCCGTTGCGTCAATCCGCTGAAGTTATTCCAAGACTACCGTTCCCAGCGCTGTCGCGAAAGCGGTATAGAATCTTTGCTTGAACCAGGCGGATGTCATCATCATCGGCGCAGGAGCCGCAGGGTTGGCGGCAGCCCGCTATCTTTCCAATCATGGGCGCAGCACCATTCTTCTCGAAGCGCGCGAACGAATTGGCGGGCGAATCTTCACCGTCCGCGATTCTCAGCTGAACATGCCTGTCGAATTGGGCGCGGAGTTTATTCACGGCCGACCGGAAGAAACGTGGAAACTGCTTCGTGAAGCCAACCTCTCTGCCTTTGATCTGCCCTTCGAGCAATATCGGCTTTCGCGCGGCCGGCTGGTGCATCTGGGTGAAGAGAATCCCGAAATGGAAAAGGTCATGGCCGGCCTGGCTCAACTTGGGCCGAAGGACATGAGTTTTTCGGATTATCTGAACACGGCGGCGGCAAGGAAGGCGACCCCCGCCGCGCGGCGGTTTGCCCGGGATTTTGTCGAAGGATTCGATGCCGCCGATCCCGATCGAATCAGCGCCAAAGCTCTGGCCGAGGAACAGGAAGGCCTCGGGGATGTTGAAGAGGAAACGCAGTTTCGGCTGCTCGATGGCTACGGCGCATTGATGAAATGGATGGCCGACTCGCTCGATCCCAGGCGCGCCGAGATTTGTCTGAACACCGTCGTTTCGGAAATCTGCTGGCGCGAATCAAGCGTCGAAGTAATTGCATCGGCCGCAGGTCGGAATGAATCGTTTCGTGGTCGGTGCGCGATCATCACGCTGCCGATTGGTATCCTGCAGCTTCCACCATCCGCACGCGCAGCGGTTCGTTTTTCGCCCGACATTCCGGGTTTTCGAACGGCGGCCATGCAGCTTGCTCCCGGCGCGGTCGTTAAGGCGGTTCTGCGCTTTCGCGAGTCGTTCTGGGAAGATCCAGCCGTCGCCCGCGCGGCACGAGCGGGTAATGAGCTGCGCGATGCAGTGTTTTTCTACGCGACCGGCTTGCCCTTTCCGACCTGGTGGACCATGCGGCCACTGCGCGTGCCCATATTGACCGCCTGGGCCGGTGGCCCCAGCGCGCACGCGCTATCGGGGCTGAGCCAAGACGAGCTGCTTGCCGCCGCGATTGAAACATTGCACCAATTATTCAAAATCTCTCCGCGAAAACTCCGCTCGCTCCTCGAGCATTTTTACACCCACGAATGGATCAATGATCCCTACGCCCGTGGCGCCTACAGCTACGTCACCGTCGGCGGAATGTCCGCCCGCGTTAAGCTTGCTAAGCCGATCGAAGGCACGCTCTTCTTCGCCGGCGAAGCGATCGACACGACCGGCCAAGCCAGCACCGTCGCGGGCGCTCTCTCCAGCGGCCGCCGGGCAGCGGAGGTGGTGATCAGGAGTCTAAGTTGACAAGATGGCCTAAGTTTAGCCGCGATGCGACGGAGTGCTTTCCGAGTCGTCGCAAAAGCGCTCCGCTAGCGCGTCGCGGCTAAACTTGGCTGCTCCGGTAAGCCCCACTCATATCTGGAACCTCCGCCCCTCCACGGGTATCGTCGCAACTATGTCTCCTGCATCTGACGAAGGCGCCGCGAGGCTCGTTCCCGTTGCCGGGCCGACAATGGCGCCGCTCGAGTTGGTAGCCAAGGCTGGCGGGTTGCTGATGGGCCGGCAGGAACAGTGCGATCTTCGCCTAAAGGGCGACGCGGTTTCGCGCGCTCATGCGAGATTCGTCTGCGAATCGGGCCGATGGAGCATCATCGATCTCAAAAGCCGCTGGGGCACGTTCGTCAATGGCGTGCGCCTGACGCCCGACCGCGAAACGCCGCTGGGCGAGGGCGACCTCGTTCGGATCAATCCCTGGACATTTCGCTTCGCAAGCTTTCTTGCGAAATCTGATTCGCGCGTCTTCGATTCGCAGGATGACAGCCAACAACCCCAAACGGTGGTTCAGACCATCACGCCCGATCGATTGCCGAATTTGAACGAAGAGCTTCTGACGCTGTTGCTGGAAAGTGCATCGGGAATTCACGCATCGCCCGATGAGAAAGGCCTGGGGCAGTTGCTGCTTGAAAAAGCCTGCCAGGGTTCCGGCATGCCCAACGCGGCCTTGCTTCGGCCCTTGAACGATGCGGGACGATACGAGGTGATCGCGGCGCGGGGGCCGCTGGGCGCGGACCTGAACTTCAGCCGATCGCTGCTGTTGGCCGCTGCATCGGGAAACATCGCCGAGCTTTCGGGATCTTCGCCGGGCAATATTTCAGAAAGCATCATCAGCCTCGGCGTTCGCTCGGCCATTTGCGTGCCGATTTTGCTCGGACAGACGCCGGCCGCCTTCCTTTATCTCGATGCGCGCGGACGGGCATCGGGCCGGCTCCAGCCGCTTCGTCCCAAGGCATCCGCGTTCTGCATGGCCCTTGCCCGAATGGGCGGGCTCGCGCTGTCCAATCTTAAACGAATTGAGATGGAGCGACGATCGGCCCAGCTCGAGGCCGATCTAAAAGCCGCGGCTACAGCGCAGCAATGGATCCTGCCGCAGCGACAGGGAACGATCGGCCCCTTCCGCTACAATGGTCAGAGCCGCCCCGGCCGTCACGTCGGCGGAGATTTTTACGACGTCATCCCGCTCTCAGACGATCGCATGGCCATCGCCATCGGCGACGTGTCGGGCAAAGGCATCGCAGCGTCCGTTCTCATGACAGCCGCCCAGGGGTTTTTGCATGCGGCGTTGGAAGAAACCGTCGAGCCGCGCCAAGCGGTTATCCGCCTCAATCACTTCATTCACGAGCGCAGCGAATCGAACAAATTCGTCAC
>JANWHF010000154.1 GCA_025450555.1 Tepidisphaeraceae bacterium
ACGAGCGTTTGTTTGATCTTGTTAATGGTTTTGGAAACCTTCTTCTTGTTTTCCAGGCGCTCGAATCGGCGGGTGTTTTCAAAGCGAGGCGTCGCCCGCGCGGGTTCCGGCGGGGCGGTGGATTTGACGTACGACGGATAATTCATCGCGCGGTTGAATGCCTCGAAGCGCTGCTCGATCCAGGCCAGATCTTCAGGCGGAATGCGGGATGTTTTGACCTGAATCAGGCCGGGCGAGACCGTCTGGAGCAGCCCCTGCCCGCGCGTCTCGACAAACGTTTCATTGCCGTAACCGGCGTCGGCGATCTGCTCGGGATCTTTGGGCCAATCGAGCATCGCCTCGTTCCAGGGCAGGTCCATCTTTTTGCATGCATCTTCCATGACCCGTCGCGGGTCATCGGCTAAATCCTCGTAGCGCAGGATCGGCCAGCCGCGATCGGTAAAGAGCTGCCAGTCTTCCAAGAAACGCGAAAGGCGAAGGCGCAAAGGTGGATCGTCGGCGGTGATGCCGTTGCGGCCATATTTCTTCTGAATCAGCGAATTGAAAACGGAGCGCGCATCCCGAGCCACCAAGAGTGGGCGAGGCTCCCAGCCTTCATCGCGGAAATAGTCATACACTTCTGAAAACCGAAAGCAGGCGACCGTGAACTTGCACCAGGCGAGCGGGGCCGAAAGCTTGGCCGGCATCTGCGGCAGATGATCGAAACGGGCGTCCAGCACGCCATCCAAATCCGGACGCTGCAAAAAGCACCAGGAGATGAGCGTTGAGCCGCTGCTTTGAAGTCCGCCGCAAAGATAGAGCGGTCGTCCGGCCATTCATGATCCTTAAAAAACTCGATGCGGCGACAATATTAGCGCCCGGCGAACAATCCAATGGCTCCGGTGATATACTGTTGTGCGGGTGCGAAGGCAATTTCAGGTTGCTTGATTGCAAAAGGGCGGACGGACTGCGACGGCAGTGTCCGGTAATACGAACACCATGCAGTAATTGCGCCGCGCTGTGCAAGATACGTGCTGTGTTTGCCGCCGCCCGACTTCTCGGGCAAGATAGCGCGCCTTGATCGAAATGACCCCGAAGGAGGGGTTGAGACGGATGTTGCTTCAGACCAACAGCTATGTTGTTCCGCAGGACAAGCGGACCGAGCATGTAAAGCTGCTTGCGCGCTTCAGGCAGACACTGCTGCGTCTGGGGTGCGATTCGTTTGAAGTCTACGAACAGGTTGGGCCCAACTGGAACGCGGCCCAGACATCCGGGCGTTTCGTGCAGATCATGAAGTTTCGCGATCGACGCCATCAGCAGGCGGTGCAGCAGGCCGAGCGCACCGACCCGATGGCCCAGAAGCTCATCGCCGAGTTCTGTGAATTGATCAATTTCCAATATCAGCAGCAGCAATCGCTGTTCGCCACGAGTTATTACAGCGGACTTTTCAGCGGCGATGCGGGAACGAGGGCGGAGTCGCTCAGGGTTTCGCTTGAGGAACAGGAGAAGGCTGCCGCTGCTGAGCCTTCGGTGTTCTCTCAGGAACCGCTCACGACTACGCCGCCGCCAGTCGTCAGCGAAGCGCCGATTGTCGATCTCGAAGCAGCGCCACCATCCAATGCGCCGCATTTCACCGATGTGGCGATTTCTGCCCAGCGACCGGAGGAGCTGGGACCTGAGGATGACGTGCTGGACGGCAAGGTCGAGCCGATCCATCGCGACAATGAGCAGGCGGAGTTTGAGACGGACTTGGATTCAACGTCTGAGCCTTCCAAGTCGGCGCCGCGAAGTCTGATCGAGCCGCTGGAAGAGCGAAGCGTCCACGCGCCACAGGACGACGGCTTTGAAAGCTTGTTGGACGAGATGGACGAAAACTGAATCATATCGGATTGGGTCTTCGCTCTTTTCTTGGCCAAGGCGCGTCACTAACAAATCTCGCCGCCGCGCGTATGATTCGCCACCATGAGCCTTCGGGTCTATAACACGCTTACGAAGCAAAAAGAGCTGTTTGAGTCGGTCAAGCCGGGCCAAGTGGGGATTTATCTGTGCGGACCGACGGTCTATAAGCCGCCGCACATGGGGCACATGGTCGGCCCGGTCATCTTCGATACCGTTAAGCGTTACCTCCAATACAAGGGATTTGACGTTCGCTGGGTCGTCAACATCACCGACGTCGATGACAAGCTCATTCGCGAAGCCGAAGAGCGCAAGACGACGGTGACAGCGATTGCTGAGCAATGCACGCGCGATTACCTGGAATGCCTGGGCCTCCTGGGGATCGAATCGATCGATTACTTCCCCAAGGCATCAGAGCACATCAACGAGATCATCGCGATGATCCAGGAGTTGATCGCGCGCTCGCATGCCTACGCCAGCGAAGGCAACGTCTGGTTTGATGTGACGACCGATGCTGATTACGGCAAGCTCTCGAATCGCACCGCCGACGAGCAGGAATCGGGCACCCGCGACCTGGAGGGCTCTGGAAAGCGCGGGCGACTGGACTTTGCGCTGTGGAAGGCGGCCAAGCCGGGTGAGCCCGCCTGGGAGTCGCCCTGGGGGCAGGGTCGGCCGGGCTGGCATATCGAGTGCTCGGCGATGAGCACGAAATACCTCGGCGAAACCTTCGACATTCACGGCGGCGGACTCGATCTGCTGTTTCCCCATCACGAAAACGAGCTGGCGCAATCGGAATGCGCCACGGGTCATCCATTTGTCAAGTATTGGATGCACAACGGCCTGACGCGCATCGCCACCAAGCTGCCCGGCGGCCAGGTCAAAATGGAAAAGCAAAGCAAGAGTTTGGGGAACGTGATCGACGCCCGCGAATTGATCACCACGCGCGGGGCCGATTTCGTGCGATATCTGCTGCTCAGCAGCCATTACCGCTCGCCGATCGATTTTGGGGAAGAAGTGATGGCGTCGGCCAAGAAAGGCCTGGCCACATTTCAACGGCTGTTCGATCGCGTGCATCGGCTGACTGGAAAGGCTTTGGCCGAAAAGGGCGACGACATGGATCGCGCGGCCGGCGCGCTGCTCGAACGCGAGCATGCCGGCTATGCACGGGCCATTCTTGGGTTGAAGATGAAGTTCCTGGAAATGATGGACGACGATTTCAACACGGCCGGCGCAATTGCCGCGCTGCATGAGATGGCCGGCGAGGTCAATGCGCTTATCGAAAAGAATGGGCTGGAGCAGAAGAAGCAGGATGAACTTCTGCTGGCCACCGTCGCAGGCGCGCAGACGATCAAAAACCTCGGCAACGTGCTGGGGCTGTTCAGCGGCAAAACACTTCCCGCCACGGGTCCGCAGGACGCGCTGCCCGGCCAGCTCATGGAATTGCTGATCCGTCTTCGTCAGGAAGCGCGCGAATCCAAGAACTTCGCGCTGGCCGATTCAATCCGCAAAGGCCTCGCGGCCATTAATATCACCCTCGAAGATCGCCCGGGCGGGACTGAATGGCGGCGCGAATAGATCGGTGACGAAGCAGCGGGCTCGAGATTTGAAATTGCAAATCTGAGATCTCAGATATCTCAGACTTGAACTTCTCAATCCGGGCACTTTCCCAGGCGCCCGGCTTCGGTGCCGATCCTACGGAGCCGCTGGAATTCCGGCACACCATAAAATTCGCTCGCTATTTGGTGGGCGAACGTATAATCGAATTACACGTAATGATGGGGTCGGACGGGCGCAGCGTGGAAACCCTTAAACATGGCAGATTCGCGATCATCACCTCCTTTATCTGCCACCCCCCCGGTAGTCGGCGCGAATTCATTTTCGCGATCAGATAGCCCTGCAAGTATTTCGGACCTGGCGGAAGCGGAAATCCGGCAGGGCGATCAATTCGTGGCTTTGCGAAACGCGCCGCAGGCGCTCAACCACTATCTTAAAGCGCTTCAATTAACACCTGGCTCGGCGCGATGCCATTGCAGAGTCGCCGCCGCATGGTGGATGCAGCGCGACCACCCCAAGGCCGTCGAGCATTTTGACCATGCCTTGAAGGTTGACGTCAATTGCGTTGAAGCCCATGCATCGCTGAGCGAATTGAAGTTGATCTCCGGCAATGTCGATAGCGCGCTGAGGCATGCGCGCCGGGCTTCGGAGATATCGCCTGACGATCCGGAGGTCACGATCTCCCTTGCCTTTATTCTAGAAGCTGCCCGACAGGAACAGGCGGCGATGGATCTCGTGGAGAAATTGTCTTCCGCCGGCAACCGCTCGCCGCGCCTGGCGATGCTGCTGGGGCGCTTGGCCGTGCGATTCAACCAGGAACGCCAGGCGATTGAGCTGATCGAACAGGCTCTGGCAAAGGGGCGCTTTCGCGCCGCACGCGAGCCCTCGTCGCTGCTTTTCGCGGCTGCCGGGCTCTACGACCGCATCGGCGAATATGAAAAAGCCTTCGCGCGGGCAAAAGCGGCCAACGAATCGCTGGGCGCTCGCCACGATCCGCGCCAGATCGAGACTTTGGTTCAGGACCGCATTACTTATCTGACGCGCCAGCGCGTCCGTTCGCTCCCGCGCGCGGGAACCGACAGCCAGATGCCGATCTTCATCGTCGGCATGCCGCGCTCCGGCACGACGCTCGCCGAGCAGATCTTCGCATCGCATCCGCGCGTGCACGCAGGCGGAGAACTGGATTGGCTGGTCAACCTTGCCGCCTCGACCGCAGGCAAGAGCCAATTCCGATGTCAGATTCTGGGAACCCTCTCCCTGAATCACATCGAAGAGCTTTCCGCCGCCTACATGAATCGTCTGCAGGCGCTGAACCCAAGTGTCGATCGCATCACCGACAAGATGCCTTTGAATTTCCTGTATCTCGGCCTGATCGCGATGCTCTTCCCCAACGCGCGGGTCATTCATTGCCGGCGCGATCCGCTCGATACCTGTCTGTCCTGCTACATGACTGACTTTGTCGCCGGGCATGAATTCACGACCAATCTTACGTGGCTCGGCCATTTCTATCGCCAGTATGAGCGCATGATGGCTCACTGGCGCGACGTTTTGGATTTGTCGGTGCTGGATGTCGATTACGAGCGGCTGGTCAACGACCCGCAGACGCAAATTCGTCGAATGCTCGACTTTGCGGGCCTGCCCTGGGATCCGCAATGTCTGCTGTTCCATGAAAATGCCCGCTTTGCGGCCACCGCCAGCCACCAGCAGGTACGATCGGCGCTCTACGCGTCATCCGTGGGCCGGGCCAAAAACTACATCAATTATCTCGGGCCGCTCCGGGCTGCGATGGGTTGGGCTTGATCGTCGGAACTCAATCGCACCTTCTGGGCCTTCCCTTGACAACAAACCCGCCTGCCATCCGGTATTCTCACCGGGCCGCTCATTCCATTGTTCTTTGGGAAAGGAGAAATCGTGTTCAATTCAATTTTGCCGAAAAAGTCGGCTGTATTACTCGCCGCCGGCGCGCTGGCTCTGGGTGCCGTGGTGTATGCGCAGGAGCGCCAGGGTCCGCAGCAGCCCTGGTCGAAATGGCACGTGCATGACATGTCGCGTCCCACGCCGCCGATCATCACGCCGCCGACGCCCAGCACGCAGGAACAGCCCGGCCAGCCGCCCTCCGACGCGGTTGTACTCTTCGATGGCAAAGACCTTTCGCATTGGCAATCCCCCGATGGCTCGCCGCCGACCTTCACGCTGCAGGATGGCGTGATGCTTTCTACGAACCTGAAAAATCCGCGCAACACCAAGGATGTTCAGAGTAAGGAGAAATGGGGCGACATCCAGTTGCACCTGGAGTGGTCGGAGCCGACGCCCCCGAAGGGCACCAGCCAGGGGCGCGGCAACAGCGGCGTGTTCCTCTTCGGCAAATTCGAGACGCAAGTCCTCGACAGCTACCAAAACGTGACTTATGCCGATGGACAGTGCGGCGCGATCTACGGCCAATATCCGCCACAGGTCAACGCCTGCCGTCCGCCCGGCCAGTGGCAGACCTACGATATCATTTTCCATCGTCCGCGCTACGAGAACGGCAAGCTCGTCCACAAGGCGCACATCACCACAATCCAGAACGGCGTGCTTCTTCAGGACAATCAGGAAATCGAAGGGCCGACCGGTCACATGATCGTGGCCAAGTATCCTGACTCGATGCCGGAGAAGGGGCCGATTGAATTGCAGTTCCATGGCAACCCGGTTCGGTATCGCAACATCTGGGTGCGACCGCTTGAAGAGCTGGCCCATCAGCAGCACACGGGTGAAGTCGCCGCCGATCATCACGCCCAGTAATCGAAATGCATTAAACTAAAACGCACAGCGCCGAAGCGTGACTCACGCTTCGGCGTTTTGCATTTGCCTCAAAACCATTTTCGATTGCGCGCAAAAAAAAGCCGCCCTGGGCAAGGGCGGCTTCAAATGGGGCATTGAAGAACTCTTGGGTTGTGGGGGGAGAGTTCTCCACATCGGGGGAAGAATGGGTTAGATTTCTCACAAAATCCCCAGCACAACTCGCGACACAGAAACCGCGACATGTGGTGGCGACAAACAGCTATGTCAACTATGATGCCAGCCGCGCAGAAATTTCGCATTGACATTCCAGATGCAGGTTCGCAACCAACTGGTATTAAGCAACTTCAATCGATTAGTATTGCGGCCCAATGCAAAAGAGATTTCAAAACATCGCCATGTTTATATGTCAGAATGGCCTCTGCTGTCGCACTCTCTGCGACAGCACGACCTGTTGTTGATCTCTGATCGGCAACCTCATCCTGTAGCGGACTGAAGCATATCGTGGCAATTTGTCCGCAGCTGCTGGACGACGGCTTGTCGCCCCGTTATCCATTTGATTTTGCTACACAATATAAAGAGGTGAATGGTGCGCATCCTGGTTACTGGCGGGGCGGGTTTCATTGGATCAAATCTGGTCAAGCATCTGGCCGCCGCCGGCCACGAGACCTGCGTCGTCGATGACTTCTCCTCCGCGACCTGGACCAACCTCGTTGACTACACAGGTGATGTGGTCACACTCGATCTGGCCGGCGATGTTTCTGTCCTCGATCGCAAGCCCTTCGATGTGATCTTCCACGAAGCTTCCATCACCGACACGACCGTGATGGATCAGCGGAAGATGATGACCAACAACGTCGAAGCCTTCCGCAATCTCCTGGACCTGGCGGCCAAGTGGAAGAGCCGAATGGTCTGGGCCAGCAGCGCGGCTACCTACGGGCGCGGCGCATCGCCCAATAAGGAATCGCAGGCAGCCGAGCCGCTCAACGTTTACGGATACTCCAAGCTGGCCATGGAACGATTGGCCCAGCACTATCAGCCTCAGTTGGCCCACCCGATCATCGGCCTGCGCTATTTCAATGTGTACGGCGCCGGCGAAGGCCACAAAGGCAAATTCGCCAGCATGATCGGCCAGCTCGCGGCGCAGATGCGAGCCGGCAAGCGCCCCCGGATCTTTTACGATGGCGAGCAACGCCGCGATTTTGTCTACATCGACGATGTGATTGCCGCCAATCTCGCGGCCATGCAATGTAAAACTTCCGGTGTTTTCAATGTCGGCAGCGGAAACTCCTTCACCTATAACCAGGTCGTCGAGCAGCTCAATCGCGTGCTCAAGACCGACCTGCCGCCGGAATATTTCGAGAATCCCTACAGCTTCTTCCAGACCTGGACCGAAGCCGATCTCACGCAATCGCGGAACATATTGGGTCACAATCCGCGCTTCGATTTGGCGCGGGGGATCGACGCGTATCATGCTTCGGGGAAGCTGGGGGGGCTGACTAATATGAAATCCATCCGCTGCTGATTTTCGGTCATGTCATTACACTCGGATTTGACTTGCAAACGCAGTTGGAGGCCCTCCGATGAAACGCGCAGCGCCAGCAGATCCCAAATGTCCGTCCACCGGATCCGCGTCCGATTTCCTGCCTCGCAAAATCGAACTGCCCGCGCTCGCTCAAGCTGCCGCCAAATGCCACGGATGCACCCTTTACTGCAATGCCACGCAAACCGTCTTCGGGGAAGGGCCAATTAACGCGATCGTCATGTTCGTCGGCGAGCAGCCGGGCGATCAGGAAGATCGTGCGGGAAAACCATTCGTAGGCCCATCGGGAAAAGTGCTCGATGCCGCGTTGCAGGAGGCCGGCATCCCGCGCGAAAAGACTTACGTCACTAACGCGGTCAAGCATTTCAAATGGGAGCCGCGCGGGCAGCGTCGGATCCATTCCAAGCCCTCCAGTCGCGAAATCGCCGCCTGCCGGCCCTGGCTTGAGGCGGAGATTCAGGTTGTCCGTCCGAGGGTGATCGTCTGCCTCGGAGCGACGGCTGCACAGTCACTTCTGGGCAGCGCATTTCCTCTGACGCAACATCGCGGAGAAGTCATCAAGGATACAAAATGGGCGCCCAATGTGCTCGCGACCTTGCACCCTTCGAGCATTCTCCGCCTGCCCGATCATGACGCGCGAGAAGCCGCGCGCCGTTCATTCGTCAAAGACATGAAAATCGTCGCGAAGCATCTGAGAGCGAAACCACGTCGAACAGAATCTGCGCCGCCCGGCGCTTTGGTGTCGGAACCATCTCCAAAACGCGGCACCGCTGCTTCGCGTCCGTCACGAGCGCAACCCGCAAAAACCCGTGCTGCTCATCACGGTCGGAGCTGAGAAAATTGCACTTCGCCGTGCCCGCCGCCCAGACGCTTGGCGGCTTCGCGCCTGACGCACTCAGTTCGATCGCTGAACCGTCCGCGAAAGCGCAAGCGAGTATCCAGCAGCTCTCGGCGTTCGCGCCCTTCAACCGCAATTTGCGCGTTTTTCCACTGCATCCCACTCCGTGCATTTGGGCGCGATTTCCTATACCATCCCTCGCCCTATGCCAAAGATCATGGTTGACGGCAAGTTAATCGAGGCCAAGGACAGGCAGATGATCCTTCAGGCCTGCAACGACGCGGGGCTGGTGCTGCCTCAATATTGTTATCACCCGGGGCTTTCCATCCCGGCTTCGTGCCGAATCTGTCTGGTGGAAGTGGAAGGGCTGCCCAAGCTGGTTCCATCCTGCCAGACGCCGGTGCGCGATGGCATGGTGGTTCACACCAAGAGCTCGAAAGTCATCGCCAATCAGAAGCAGGTGATGGAATACCTGCTGATCAACCACCCGCTCGATTGCCCCGTCTGCGACCAGGCCGGCGAATGCTACTTGCAGGACTATTCCTATCAGTATGGCCGAAGCCAGTCGCGCTTCGAGGAAGACAAGGTCAAGAATCCCAAGAAGGACGTCGGCGACAATATTTATCTCTATGCCGACCGCTGCATCATGTGTACGCGGTGCGTGCGCTTCACCCGCGAAGTCTCTGGAACGAGCGAGCTGTTTGTCGAAGGGCGCGGCCACAAGGAAGAAATCGCGATCTTTCCCGGCAAGCCGGTCAACAACAAACTCGCCGGCAATGTGGTCGATCTTTGCCCCGTCGGCGCTTTGCTCGACAAGGATTTTCTCTTCAAGCAGCGCGTCTGGCTGCTCAAGCGCTCGGCGTCCGTCAGCCCCGCCGACAGCGGCGGTGAGAACATCTACATCGAATACAACGAAGGAGTCGTCTATCGCATTAAGCCGCGCTATAACGCGGATGTGAACCAGTGGTGGATCAGCGACGACACGCGGTATTCCTATAAGCCGCTGCATTCCGAGCAGCGGATTTGCACGGCTCGTCGCACCGAGCATGGCGCGCAGGTCGAGAGCGGCTTTGAAGAAGCTTATCAATCGGCCATCTCTGGCCTGAAGCAGGTCGTCGAGCAGAACGGCGCGGGCAGTCTTTATGCGATGTTTTCGCCAATGATGGCTTGCGAAGAAGCCTGGCTGCTGGGCCAGGCAATCCGGTCGATCGATCCGCAGGCGATGCTGATCCTCGGGCCGGTGCCATCGGCGGGGCAGGATGAAGTCTTCAAGAATCCCGCCAATGGCAAGCAGACGTTTGTCATCAAGGCCGAGAAGGTGCCCAATAGCGCCGGCGTTCGCCGCGTGATCCAGATGCTCGGCGGGCCCACCGCAACGTTCGACGATGTGATCGCGAATCGAAAATCGGAACTCCGATCGCTCAAAGGCGGCTGGATCGTCGGCGGGTATTTGTCTAACTGGGCGCAGCTCAATCTGCCGGCGTTGCTGCAGAGCGGCTTCCGCGTCGTGCAGGACATCTTACCCAATGCGATTGTGGACCGGGCGGACGTCGTGCTTCCGTCGGCCGCCTGGGCGGAAAAAGATGGCTGCTGGGAAAATTTCAATGGCCGCATCCAGGCGTTTACTGCCGCGGTTCCACCGCCCGGCGGAGCGCGTCGCGAGGGCGATGTCTATCTGAAAATGCTCGGCCGAAGCGGGTTGTACAACGCCGAAATGATTCGCAAGGAAATGGGCGAGCCTTTTGCGGCCCTCGCACTGCCTGCCGAAGAAGAACACGAGCCGGCGCCGCAATTCGTCGAGCTTTGATTGGCTGAAGATCTGCGAAACGAAGTCACGACATGCTCCGAGCAAAATTCATCCTCTGCTTCGTGTCCGCGATGCTGGTGGGCGCGCTTTGCGCGCGAGCGGCTGAGCAGAAGTACGCAAAGTATGATGATCCCAAGGGGCGTTTCCACATGGATCGTCCAGAGGATTGGAAGCAGATTAATCCGGACAGCCCCAACATCCTCGTTGTTTTTCTGCACGAGCGGGCGGATTTTGGCGACAACATCAACATTGTCAGCGCGCAGTTGAAGTCGGAGATGAACGAAGATGATCTGGACAAAGTCTTCAGACAGGTCCTGCCAAAGCAGATGCAGGATTTCCATCTGATTTCTGATGAGCCGGAGGAAGTGTCCGGACATCATGCCCACCGCATGATCTACACCACTAGCATGCAGAGCCACAAGGCGTTCGTCACGCAAGTCTGCCTGATCAACGGCAGGACCAATTACACGATCACCTTCACCATGCTCCCGGACCGGCAAAAGGAATTGCAGCCGGTCATTGATCACGTGCTGAAGTCGTTTAAGTTGGAAGAGAAGGGCAAGTAGGAAATCTTTATAACATGGACCCGCTAAACTGGATTCAGACGCATATTCCTCCCTGGCTGTTCATCACCGTGATTGTTCATGCGGTGGTGCTCGGCGCGGTGGCTTATTTGATTCTGCTGGAACGCAAGGTCGCTTCCTGGGTGCAGGACCGCATCGGCCCCAATCGCGTGGGGCTCGGCTTTGGCATCATCCCCGGCCTCAAGGATTTCCATTTCTGGGGACTCGGGCAGCCGCTGGCCGATGGGCTGAAGTTCATCATGAAGGAGGACTACCGGCCCAAGCATGCCGACTTTATTCTCTTCACGCTCGCGCCGGCGATCATGGTGATCGTCATCATCATCAGCATCGCGACGGTGCCCTGGGGCGGGACCAAGCAATCGACCACCGATGTTGAAGTGGCAACTGCCCTGCACGTTCAAAATGACCAGGCGTTTGCCGAGAAGGTCGGCGACGAGAATTCGCAGGAATATCAGCAGGCGGTCGCCCAGGCGCGAAAGTCGCTCCCGATCGGTGATCGAGTTGTTTCCATTCCGCGGCATGCAGTAACCGTCACCGGCAACACCGATGGAACTTATAGCATCGCGGTTGCGGTGAATTATCAATACGCTTTCCAGATCGCGGATCTGAACATCGGCGTGCTCTATATCCTGGCCATGCTCTCGCTGGCGGTTTATGGAGTCGTCATCGGCGGGTGGGCCAGCAACAACAAATACTCATTCCTTGGCGGCCTCCGCGCCACCGCCAACATGATCAGCTATGAAATTCCGCTCGGTCTGGCGGTGCTGGCCGTCGTGCTGATGTTCGGCTCGCTCGATCTCGCGCAGATCACCAATGGCCAGGCGCAATACTGGCACATTGGCGGCTTCCCGCTGCCGGCCTGGAACATCTTCTCGCAGCCGCTGGCGTTTATCCTGTTCCTGGTCTGCATTCATGCCGAGGCCAATCGCGCGCCGTTTGACCTGGCCGAGGCCGAACAGGAATTGGTGGGGGGCTATCACACCGAATACAGCGCCATGCGATTTGCCCTGTTTTTCCTGGGTGAATATGCCGGCATGGTCACGACCAGCGCCGTCTGCGTCGCCCTCTTTTTGGGCGGCTGGCAATTCCCTGGCGTCGATCGCCTCGTCTGCTGGATCGTCAACTCCATCACGCACACCGGCAATGCCTGGGTCGATTGGACGAACCCAGCCGTCACCAACAGCCTTACCGTTTGCATCGTGCGGGCGCTGGTCTTCTTC
>JANWHF010000155.1 GCA_025450555.1 Tepidisphaeraceae bacterium
CGCCGATTTTCATGGCCATTTTTTCCGAAAGCTGCGGGTAATAGATGGTGCTCAAGACATCGTAGATCGGTGCGATTCGGGTGTCGCCCGCTGCGCGATAGAGGAGTGAAAAGTTCTTTCCGTGGGCGTCATGATTGCCGGTCAGGAAGTTGAAAATGACCGAATCGAGCAGGGCCTGCAGATCGATCACTGGAGCCGAGGACGCATCGCGCACCAGATCGAAGCACTGCTTGAGAGAAGGGCCGCCTTCGGCTTGATATTTGTATTCCGGAACGATTCCAAGCGCCTGACAAAAGTCTTCCTGATGCAGCCGCTTCAAGACTGCCTGGCCATCGGGGGCTTGCGCCACGATGCGGTCATACCGCTCAACGAGCAGGTAGTCGATGCTCCCGGCTTTGCCAGTTTCCACGTTGGCCACATTGAGGCCGATTGAACGAGCGAGCTTCATGCAAAACGCTTCGTTGAATACGGACCCTGCAAAGCGGTCAATAGCCGGTTTGAGAATATGCGTACTTGGCGCTCCCCGACGCGGGATGGAAATCTCTTTCCCTGAAACACGCACGGCAATCTTATTTTGCGCGCCTGCCAATGAAAGGCGAATGCCGGCCCTGCCGGCCAAAAGTGGCCGCTGCGGTAGCGCCTGAAGCGTGTCGGCCAGTGTCCTTTCGGTGAGGTCTTCATAATCGCCCGCGTCGCTGGGAAGTTGCTGGCCTGCTGGGATAAACGTCACCGCACCCGCGCATTCGCCGCCGATTTGCTCGAGCATCGAAAAATCATTTCTCGCGCTAATTCCAAGATTGCGAGCGATGACGGTGCGCATGTCTTCTTCAGGCAGAACGCCGGCAAAGAACGCCCGGCAATCGTTTTGAACAAAGTGCATCTTGGAGAGCGGCAAGGAGCGCGACAGGGCGACGGCCGAGGGAGCTTCCCGCCAGCTATCGGCGTAGTCAAACGTCATCTGCCCGTGCTGATCCTGAAAGAGATGGCCCGCCAACTGCCGATGGAGATAAACGTCCAGTTTACGCTTCATGTCGATCCGCCTTTTGGGTTGTTCGGCGGCCGGCGGTCGGTGCCTCAAGGTCGATCGTAATCCCGAGTGTCTGCAGAATGGTGAGGACCTTGCCAAGCTGACAAGTCGGCTTGCCCCGTTCCAACTCTATGATGAAGCGCAACCCGGTTCCGGATGTCAGTGCCAATGCTTTTTGCGTAACCCCCAGATTCTTGCGGGTGCGTCTGATGAATGCGCCGATCTGTTGAGGGGTATATTTCACGGGTCGCCCTTAATGTTACCGATCGGTAATAATACTGGCTTACTGTTGCGAATCCAACAAATTGTTCCCGATCGGGAATATTTCGACCCGTTATGCATTTAGTGACCGCGGGAAGACGCTGTTGCCGTTCGCGATAAACGTGTCGGAGGGATGATCGAATGTATCACCGTCCACCTTCTTTTCGAGCTCGACGGCGTGAATCCATGAATCGCCAAAATCGTATTCGTATAAAATCCACCGCGCTACTTCGGCCGTTTTTCGAGATGGTCCTTGCCGCTGGTCAGCCAATCGAGAGTGAAGCGGGCGAAGAGGATTTTGCCGGTTCCTTGCGCCTCGTAGAGGCAGCCGATGACGCCGTCGGGCAGCGCTGTCAGGCAGGAATAGGCGAAGCCGCCGCTCGACAGCACCCGCTTGACCGGCCATGTTTTGCCTGCATCGTAGCTCAGGAAAACGGCGCCGTTTTCGCGCCGGGTGCTTTGCGGGCCGGAATACAGGATGCGGCTCCTGGATCCGTCAGCCGGATCGGTGTATTGGAAGATGGAGCCCATGCAACTTGGGTCAGCCTGTTCCGGTACGTCCTGAATCTTCGACCAGGTGGCTCCGCCGTCCGCGCTCACACAGGTTTTCCGCAGAGGTTTTCCGCCCCACCGCCGAACGTTAAACCGGATCGATCCGTCGCCCAGCTCCACGAATTGCGCCTCGTTGACGGTGCTGATTTTCCCGCCCTTGCCGTCGTCGATCAGATTGCCCGGAGCGTCCTCGCCCATCGCCCAGGTCTTGCCCCCGTCATCGCTGTAGGCGGCGTAGATGTTCCAAAGACCGAAAGGCCCATCGTTGAAGGGAAAGAGTATGCGGCCCGCGTGTTTGCCGTGACGAAGCTGGATGCCGATTCCCGGTCCGCTGGTAACGGTCGTCGCGCTTGGGCGTTTGACCTGCGTCGTGATTTCGCGCGGCCGGG
Organism: Tepidisphaeraceae bacterium; assembly: GCA_025450555.1. Classification (GTDB taxonomy): domain Bacteria; phylum Planctomycetota; class Phycisphaerae; order Tepidisphaerales; family Tepidisphaeraceae; genus JANWHF01. Next base: position 2,230 of record JANWHF010000155.1, read on the forward strand.
ACCAGGTTGCGCCGTCGTCGTCGCTGGTGATGAGCCAGGCGCGCACAACCTGGTTGCCGACATATCCCCCATGGAGATCGCGGCTTCGCTCAGTGAGGCCGGCGGGATAGGACTGATACATCAGCAGCAGCCGACCGGTCCCTCGTTCGACGACGACGCACGGATTGTTCAGCGAATTTAGCCCGTCGTCGGCGAGGATCGCGAGCCTGCCCCACGTCTTTCCGCCGTCGCTGCTGCGCTTTTGGACGATTTTGTTGCTGGCCTGGTCCGCGTTCGCGGCGCGGCCCTCGGCAAACGCCAGCAGCATACCGCTCTTCGACGCCACGACCGCCGGGATGCGGATCGACTTGAAGCCGTCCGCGTTGGGCACGAAGACATTTGCAAACTCCGGTTCGCCGGCAGCGACAACCGCCACCTGGATTAAAAGTGCCAGCAAAAAACCAATCCGAGCGGCAGACATGAGTCCTCCTCTCGAAGGCAATTTAAGGCATCGTGGGTAATCGCTCCAGCGTCAGCTGGCGGCCAATGACGAATTGCCGTTATGCCCCCGGGCTCAGACCCTGCCAGCCACGCCCGCAATGCTGCATCTCGCGCATAGTGGACGGTTAGGAGCTGGCAAACCTCCAAATTGCATAAAGCTCGCAATACCCGTGATGCTCCGATGGATTCAGTAGGCGCAACGCTCAGCTCTCGTCTCACCTCATCACGCGACTCCAGACGATCCTGCTTCCGCAGCGACCATCATCTGGATATGCGGTTCCGGATCTCCGAGCCGAGTTGCGGATTCCCGGAATTCCACACTTTTTCATGCACTGACAGCACTGAAACGTTATGATTTCCAGCCACGGACAAGCATTGTTGGTTAAGGTAACACGTCATTCGGATCATTCGGGAGGAGCATCGCATGACCTCAAGCAATCCCGGCTCACAATCGCTGAATCCTGCGCTTCGGTCCAGCTTTCTTAAGGCGGTGGATGAGTCGGGGTTAACGAATCACAGCGAGCTTCTGCTGGATAACGCGCGTGAATGCGTTCACTTTTTTTACAATAAGCCGAAGGAGGAATTGCCGCCGGGGGCGAGCAAGGTGGGCGGGGAGCCGGACTTGCCCGATTCGGTGGAGTGGCCGGCGGGAGAAGACGAGGAAGGTCGGCCTGCCGGGAAGGCGGAGTTTCTGGCGCAGTTCAATTTGGCCGAGGTTCCTGACGGGCATGGGCTGGCGCTTCCGGAGAGTGGACACTTGTGGGTTTTCGTGCGCGCTACGCAAATGACGCGCACGACGGCGGCCATCTTCTACCACGACGCTGGCCAAAGGCTGCAGCCACGAGCGAAGCCCAAATCGGACTACGTGCCAAAGTATGGCTGGCGGGAGCTGGGCACAGCGGCCCTCACCTTCGCGCCAAGCGTCGCCCTGCCGCTTTCGAGCTGGGCGTTTGAACGATTGTGCAAGAAACATGGACTCGACAAGGGTCTGATGAAACTCCAGCAGAAGCTGACGCCAGGCATGGACAACTACGGCCCCAGGGACGGCATCGACGGCCAGATCGGCGGATTTTCGTTTCAGTGCGAGTTCGATCTTCCTCGCGAATATGCGATCACGGAACTCGGTCACCCCGAGTTCGTGTGGGACGATGTGTTTGTGCCGGACGAAGATCTCGAGGCTTCGACCGATGGCGGGCTCACGTTCCTGGAAGGGCCCGAGTCTTATCGCCAGGAGATGCAGGAGCACCTTCCCGGCGTGCGGTGGATTCAGGAAAACAACAAAAGGATCCGGGCAGCGGCCGATGCGCTCCAACTGCTTTTCATGTTCCGGCCCAATGGCCGGATCGGTCTGGAATTCGGCGACGGAATGTACCTCGATTTTCTGATGCACCGCGACGCGCTTCAGCGGCTCGATTTTTCCAAAGTATATTGCGCGCTCCCGATGCTGCTGTGACGCATGCTACTCGACCGAACAAGCTCTTTCAGCGATGAAACGCGCGGAGACTGGAACATGTCCAAATCACGACGGACTAAACAGACGACAAAGACCAAGCAGAAGTTGGCGGCGGCAGCCGTCAACAATGATCCGATGCCGGATACGCAAACGGTGAAAGTGGGAAAGCACTTATTGAAGATCGAGCCCGGCGACTGTTTCGACTGGAATGTGAAGCTGAAGCTCCCGTCGCTGGCGAAGCTATTCATAAGGCCGAAATACAAGGAACGGAGCTTCGGTGAGAAAGCACCCCCCCGTCGCGGCTTCCTGGATGAGGTGGGCGGGTATGGCTCCGCTCCAACGCCAGCCGCGAAGCGCGCCCTTTCCTACCTGTCAGAGAACGAGGCGGCGGTTTGCGACAGGGTGCTTCGCGCCGCCGCCGACTATTCCAACGAGCTGCGCGCGACCGGCGGCTGGTCAAACTTCGATGACCCACCCGGCATCGAGGCCGTGATGCCCCTTGGGATGACGCCGGACCAGGCCGCCGAGCGAATCTGGATCGCTCGCGTCGCCGTGACAACCAAGGAAAGGGACGGCATGGCCTACCTCGAGGTCCAGGGCGAATGTGCCTGGGATCCTGATCATGGCTTCGAGGTGGTGCTCCACGGCGATCGCCTGGTCGGCGTGTTCCAACAGGGAACCGGCTGGGTCGATCGGCGCCCGCGCAAGCCGAAAGGGAAAAAGCGGGCAAAGCGATAGCGGCAGTCGCATCATTTTCTTGTCTCCAAGGTGAAGCTGCATTTTCCCACGGGGAAATCTGCTTGACTTTATGTAACCGGTCGGTTACATACTATGTAACAAAATGGTTACGGTTAAACGAAAAGATGAAGCTGCCGTGTTCAGAGCGATTGCCGACCCGACCCGCCGGGAGATTCTCGGGCTGCTCCGTCATGGCAGCCGACCGGTGGGCGATATCGCTTCCAATTTCCGGACCAGCAGGCCAGCAATCTCCCGGCACCTCCGCCTGCTGCGCTCGGCGGGGCTGGTGACCACGCGCAAGCAAGGCACCGTGCGAATGTGCCAGCTCAATCCGAGGCCGCTGCGAACGGTCAAAGACTGGCTGCACGATTACGAAATCCTCTGGGACCAAGCTTTGAACAACCTCAAGAAGTTCGTCGAGGAAAATCCATACGCTTCGGATTGATTCTGGCGCAACGCCTCAGCCTGTGTGTTGAGTCGGCAATTTCCTAAGAACACACCGGCTAAGATAATGTCGATGGCAGACAACCAATTCACGCTTCGCCCCATCGGATTTGTGCGATCCGAACTTCGCAATCGACACGATGCGCCGCGCCAAGGCTCGGACGGCGCACCCAATGCCTGGATCGAAATCGATCCGTCGCTTTTGCAAGCGATTCAGGGAGTTGCCAAGAATGATCAGATTATTCTGATCACCTACCTGCACGAGTCGCACCGCGATGTGCTGAAGGTTCATCCGCGTGGCGACAAAAACAATCCGCTGCGCGGCGTCTTTGCCACGCGGTCACCCGACCGGCCCAATCCGCTGGGACTTCATCGAGTTAAAGTTCTGGAGATCGATGGTTGCCGACTGCACGTCGGGCCGCTCGAGGCCATCGACGGCACGCCGATTATCGATATCAAGCCGGTGCTCGCGGAGTCGAGGGATTGGTAGAGGTCAAACAGGCCAAACTTATTCCGCGTCTTTCATGACCCGCCGATAGTCCTGCTCGCTCATCTGGTCGGTCAGAAACTTGAACGACGCCGCATAACGGATGACTCGTTTACGATCTTTGTTCTTCTCTGGCCGAAATGTCACGTGACGAAGGTCGGCATTGTCCATCAGATCGGCAATTTTCACCGCTCGCGCCAGCCGATCGGGCTTAAGCTGGATGACGTAATCGGAGTAGCTCGTATCGTCATCGTGCGTCAGCAGGCGCACCGCCTGTACCACTTCCTTGGGCATTCCGGCTTCTTTCAGATCGTCGGCCTTCAAATCGGTGCGTTCCAGCGTGTCGTGCAGAATGGCCACGCATCGCAACTGCTCATCCTGATGAGCGTCGTCCGATTGTGACACTTTCAGCATCACGCGCATCGGATGAATGATGTACGGCTCTCCGGGAGGATCCTCTGAATCACGATGGGCGCGAACGGCCAGATCGATGGCTTTCTGAAGCAGGTTTGGCATGGTTCCAATATCGCTTTGACCGCGGGCGGGAGACAACGCCAAATCCAAAAACGCCTCCGCCCTCTGCGCGGTAATGGCTGCATGTTCAAACTGGTTTTGCTTGCTGCTGTGCTGATTGCGTCAACCGGCGCTTTATGCGCCGCCGACACGGCTCCCGCGCCGGCGAATCGCCCGATCGATGAGGATCGGCTTTCTTTTCAAACCTCCGGCCCATGGTCGCCGCGCGTCGATCTGAATGCCGATGTGGCGATGGTGTATGGCATCGGCAAATCGCTTCCCAATCGCCTGGAAGAATGGAAATCGCATGGCTACCGCGTCTACGTGATGACCGGCGTCGCCTGGGGCGATTACCAGGATTATGTCCACGGCTCCTGGAACGGCACCAGGCACGAAGATGAAGAGCAGATGCTCAAGAACGGCTCGGCCAAGGGGCATGGGAATGACGTCTATTACATGTCGCCGGGCGAGGATTACGGAAAATATTTATCGCAGGGCGTGCTTCGCGCGCTGGATGCCGAGGCGCAGGCGGTTTGCCTGGAGGAGCCGGAGTTCTGGGTTGAAACTGGATGGGAACCCAACTTCAAGCGACAGTGGCAGAATTACTATCACGAAGCCTGGCAGGCGCCCGATTCTTCGCCGGAGGCGCAATATCGCGCGTCAAAGCTGAAGTATTTGCTTTATCGCAAGGCGCTTTCGCAGGTGTTCGATGCGGTTCATCAATATGCCAAGGCGCATGGCCGGGAGATCCCCTGCTACGTCGCAACGCATTCACTGATCAACTATGCCGACTGGCGAATCGTCAGCCCCGAATCTTCGCTGATCAACGTGGGCTGCGACGGATACGTCGCCCAGGTCTGGACCGGCACCGCGCGCACGCCCAATGTCTACGATGGAAAACTGCGCGAGCGCACATTTGACTCGGCGTTTCTCGAATATGGCGCGATGCAGAATCTCGTGCGCGCCAGCGGCCGGCGGGTCTGGTATCTCAATGATCCCGTTGAGGACAATCCACGCCATACCTGGGAAGATTACCGCGGCAACTGGGAAAGCACGCTGACGGCCTCGCTCCTGCAGCCGGAGGTCTGGCGGTATGAGATCATGCCCTGGCCGCAGCGGATTTTCCTGGGACGGTATCGCTCGTCCGCGCAATCGCGCCGGCGCGACCCAATTCCAAAGGATTACGAAACCGAGCTTCAAGCAGTCATTTCCGCGATGGGCGACATGAAGCAGCCAGCCAGTGCCACGCGATGGGAAGCTGCCGGGACACAAGGAATAGGAGTGCTCGTTTCCGATACGCTGATGTTCCAGCGCGGCGGAGCGGATGCTTCCGATCAACATCTGGGGAGTTTCTTCGGATTGGCTTTGCCGTTGCTGAAGCGCGGCATGCCGGTCGAACCGGTGCAGATTGAAAATGCAACTGAGCCCGGGTTTCTCGATCGCTATAGGCTGCTGATGCTCACTTATCAGGGGCAGAAGCCACCCGATCCAAAGTTTCATGATGTGCTGACGCGCTGGGTGAATGCGGGCGGCGCGCTGGTGGTGATCGATGACGACAAGGACCCATTCAATTCCGTGCGCGAATGGTGGAACGAGGGAAAGGAGAAATTTAAAACGCCGCGCGAACAACTATTCAAGCTGCTGGGAGTGCCGGCGGATGCGCAAGGGCTGCATCGTGTGGGTCGAGGCGCTGTCGTTTTGGAATCGGCTTCTCCTGCGGGACTCACTTATCAGCCAAATGGGTCGGATCAAATTCGCGGTTGGGCAAAGAAGGCGGCGGATGCCGTGCAGCTTCCGTGGAAAGAGTCGTCAGCGCTCGTACTTCGGCGCGGCCCATATCTAATTGCTGCCGGGATCGAGGAAACAGGAGCCGATCTTCCGCCGGTTGTGTTGCGCGGGAGATTGATCTCGCTGTTTGACCCGTCACTATCAACTGTCAAGGAATTTCCCATTTCGGCCGGACGAAGGGCTGTGCTGATCGATTTGGATTCCGTGCCCCGGGATCATCAAGGCGTCATCGCCGCGGCATGTCGGGTGCGGGACCAGGTGATCTCGCCCGACTCCATTTCATTCCGCGCTGATGGGCTCGAAGGAAGCCAGGCAGTGGTATGTGTCGCGATGCGGCAGCAACCTGGTTCCGTCAAAATTGATGGAAAGCCGATGCCTGCGGATGAATGCACGTACAGCGACGGAATTCTTCGATTGCGGTTCATAAATCATGCACAAGGCGACAGCTTCCTGATCCAAGGCCGCTGACGTATCCCCATCGGTAGGACGTACCTCCCGCCCCCGGTAATCCGGGGGAGGGCTGGGGTGGGGTTTACCGGCAATCGAAAGGTCTATTTCGAACTAAGCAAAAACCCTCACCCTCCCCTCCCCCGGAGTACCGGGAGAGGGAATGAGTCACTCCATTGCCGACGAGGACGTCGGCGTTGCCAACTCTTACTTCGCAGCAGGAGCCGAGTATCCCTGCCAGAGATATTCGAGCGCTTCGGGCAGCGTTTGCTGCTTGACGCTTCCATCCGTGTGCCCGGCATTTTTGGCAAAGACAAACTGATAGTGATACCCTTTGGCGGCGAGCACCTTGGCCATTTCTTCGTTGGCTACCACCCAGTCGTGCATGTTGTCGCGCATGGAATTGGGATTGAGTAGATCGCGATCGCCGACTTCCATCCAGAGACGAACCGGCTTCACCGGGCTGTTGGGAATCAGGCTCTTATGAAATTCCCACGCCCCGCCGGGCGTTTGCGGGTTGTAGGGCCACTGCTGATTGACGTACGTGCCGGAGTAGGTGAGCACGCGGTGATACCATTCGGGATGGTACCAGGCCATGATCAAGGCGCACGACCCACCGGAGCTACCGCCCATCGTGGCCCGGCCTTCCGGGTCATCCGTCAGTTTCACGTTGCACTTGGATTCGACCAGCGGCAGCACTTCCTTCTGGACAAACTCCGCATAAAGGCCGGACATGGTGTCATATTCGAGTCCGCGCTCGCTGCCCTGAGCATCGCCGCTGCCGTTGCTGATCGAGATGGCGACCATCACCGGCACCTTGTGCTCGGCAATGAGATTATCGAGCGCGGTGAAAAGCGAACGATCCGGTCCATCCGCGCCGACGATAAAGGGCGCTGCCGTACCGGCGACATATTGCTTGGGCACATACACCGCGACTCGGCGTGTGTAGGGCGCGGCGTGACTGGTCGTCACATTCAGCTTGGCGGGATTTTCGGGATCAGGGGTGCCGAAGGTTCCCTGTTCGCGGGCGATGCCGGGATAGATTTTGCTATCGGACGATTTCATGGTGATCATCGTCACCGTGCCATGAGGCACATCATCCTTGGCCGTCATTTCCGGGGCGCGGGGATGCGTGGGGCCAATGATGAAGTTCCCATCGGCATTGGGTGGCGGAACGGTTCCGTCGGGAAGCTCTTTCGCTTCGACGTAGCCGGGCGTGTGCGGATCGCGCGCGGGCGGCTGGGGGCGATTGCGCCGCGCCGGACGAGCCGGCGCGTTGGGCGGCGTTTGTGCCGGGGCCATCGCAGGAAGACCGGCCATCATCCCGACCATCAACGCAGTGCCCAATAGCTTCTTTTTCATGGTGTCCTAAGTTTATCTGGAAGAATTCGTTCGCACCTGCCGACGATCAGAAGATCCACCAGCGCGGCAATGCACACAAGACCATTTACACGGAATCTTTAACCGCGTTGGCCAAAGCCGATGGCGAAGACCGAATCGTCAAGGAAGTTTCTGGCGATATCTCGCATCCGCGCTGGTAAAACGGGAAATCATGTTCTTTGCCGCGCCATGGTGGTTGATTGGACTGGCGCCCTGGGGGGCGATGGCGGTCTGGCTGTTGCGCGGCCGGCGGCGGCGGGTGCGCGTGCCGTTCGTCATATTTTGGAAGGATGCGGAAAGGACCGAGCCGCCTCGTCGCGGGTTTCAGTGGCCGCCGGCGTGGGTCGTGCTGGCAATGTTGGGCGCGCTGCTAGCGATCGTGGGTGCCGGAAGACCTCATTCGCGATGGCCGGCCGGTAGCCAACCCATCACGATCATCGTGGATCGCGGGATCACGATGTCGGCTGGAAATGAGCCGCGCTTTCGACAGGTGGCGAGGCAGGTCGAGGAACAGCTTGCAAATGAACTGCCTTCCTGGACCTCCGTGGAACTGATTGATGTCCCCGGCAGCGAAACGATAGCTCGCGTCAACAACTGGAGACCACAAGTCGATGCGATGCCGATGACCGCGTACGACACTCGCGATGCCTTGATCGCGATGGTTCACCAAAAGCTCAAAGAATCCATCGGCATGGTAATCGCTATATCAGATCAGCCGATCGATATTTCTGATCCTCGCCTGATCCAATGTCCGTCATCGACTCCAGTCGATGCCATCTTGATTACGCGACTTGCAGCCCGCGACAAGCCAGCGGCGCAAATCATGGTGGAATTGCTGAATGAATCGGCTCGCTCCAAAGCAACCGTACAAATCACAACCGATGACCAGTCATCGAGTCGGGCGGTCGATCTTCCGCCACGAGGCCAACGCGCAAATTATTTTTTCGATCCGAAGAGCCTGGCCGATCGCCTCGAAGCGAGCATCATCGATGGCGGCGCTCCAGCCAACAATCATGCATGGCTCGTGCGCGAAGGCTCCTACCCAAAAATCCAAATCGAGACGACGCTCGACCCGGCCATCCAGCGAATGATCGACGTCTATTCGCGAAACCGGCCGCCGACGAACGGCGCCGAGACGGTGCGCGTATGTGGATCGCTTCAGGACTTGCCGGATGACGGGACCGGCATCATCGTTTACCCATCGCGCGAAACGGTTCGATTCCAATCGTTATCTTTTGCCAGCCATCCAATCCTGGAACATGTTGATCTAAAATCAATTTCCGCCGATGGACTGACGATCTCCTTAGCCGCGCCGCAAGGATGGACGCCGTTGATTTCAATGGGCGACCGAATCCTGGCCGCCTACCGCACCGTGCCGCATCGCGCCGTTTGGATCGGATTCGATTCGCCGGCGTGGGAGCGCACGCCTGACTTCGTGATCTTCTGGGCCAACCTGCTGGATTGGGTTGGCTCGGGGGGCCAGGGGTATGTCAGCCATCCATTGACCGAGGTAAACCCGGCTTGGCAGATGATTACAGCGCCCGGCCTTTCACCCTCCCCCCCAAGCGGAGAATGGCCGGGCCTCTACAAGAACCCAATCGATGGGCAAACCATGGCCGTCAATGCGCCGGTCATCGAAACCAAGCCTTTTATCGACAACACCTGGCCCAACCGGCTCTCGGCGGCGTTGGAAGACGGATCCCACGGCTTCGATTTAACTCGTGTATTGCTCGCGATTGCGTTGCTTTTTGGACTATCTGCCGTGCTGACGGTTCACCGGTCAAACTTGACACCGTATAATGCGGGTCGTACGTTTTAAAATACGATATTACGAGGGCGCAGCGGCAGGGACCTGTCTGGCCATCGTGGTTTTCCGGTCACCGGCATTGTTCGACTGTCGGCCGGTGGTCGGCGCGACATGCTCCTGATGCGCGCTCTTCACCTGAAGGAAACTGGCATGGCCGAACCCATTCCGCCCGTTGCGGTGACCCATTTCAAGGACATCCGCATCGTCGAGTTCACCAACAACCGCATTCTGGACGAGGCCAACATCACCGAAATCGGGAACACCCTGACTTCGCTGATCGAGGAACGCGAAAACCCCAGGGTGCTGCTCGACTTTGCCGCCGTCGATCATCTCAGCAGCGCCGCGCTGGGCACGCTGATCAATGCCAACAACAAGATCCGCGAACGTGGCGGCCAGTTGCGCTTGACGAACATCAAGCCGCAGATTTTGGAAGTCTTCGTCATCACGAAGCTCAACAAGCTTTTCAAGATTTTGCCGACACGGGATGAAGCGATTGCCAGCTTCAATCAGTAAGCCTGGAACACGCGCGCCTTGAATCTTCGATGGCATCGTCCGAAGCGGATCAATCACGACAAGCGCTTGTTGCCTTCTAGAGAAATCCGAATGAATGTGGGCGGTTCGAAACGTCGTGGCGGGCAAAAACCTCGCCAAACACGTTCGCGCCGAACTGCTAAAGGCCCCAAGCCCCCCCCTTCCCGCCGATCATCGGCTGCCGAACGGCTTTCCTATGTCATTGCTTCGGAGATGAGTCAGGGGGCCAGGGTGCAGCAGGAAATTCTTGATTCGGTCATTCGCCATGGCTTCGAGGGGCATGGCTTCTTCGCAATCAAGCTGGCGCTGGAAGAGGCGCTGGCTAATGCGATCAAGCATGGCAATCGCTTAGATCCAGACAAAAAGGTCAAAATCCACGCGCAGGTGTCGGCCAAGCGGTTGAAGGTGACCATCGAAGATGAAGGGACCGGCTTCGATCGCCAGCATGTCCCTGATCCCACCGCCGACGAAAATCTCGAAAAGTGCAGCGGCCGCGGTATTCTGCTGATGGAATCCTACATGACGCGCGTCCGCTGGGATCGCGGCGGGCGACGGGTCACGCTCTTGAAAGAGATCAAATGAACGCTTTAAGGGCTCGTTGGGATTCCGCCACGCTCGGCAATTGACGCCATGTTTTTACCGCTCCGCACCGACAGCCCCCTCCGCCACTCGCCCTACATGAATTGGGCGCTGATTGTGGCCAACACGATTGTCTTCCTGGTGACCTTGTTCACCGGCAATCACGGCGGAGCAAATTACGTGATGGATCATTTTGCTCTTTCGTCGCGCCAGCCTGAAGTGTATCAATTCTTCACTTACCAGTTCCTTCATTCCGGCTGGCTTCACATCGCCGGCAATATGTTGTTCCTCTACATCTTCGGGAACAACGTCAACGACCGAATGGGCCACATTGGTTATCTGGCGTTTTACCTGGCTGGAGGCGTCTGCTCCGGATTGGCGTACGTCGCGACACAATCGAACGGCGTGCCGATGGTCGGCGCCAGCGGCGCGATCTCGGCCGTGACCGGCGCCTATCTGGTGCTGCTGCCGCGATCGAATGTAACCGTGTTTTTCTGGTATTTCATCATCGGCTCCTATGATGTGCCGAGCATCTGGTTCATCCTGTTTTTCTTCGGCTACGACATCTTCCTGAATTTTGCCGGCGGCGATCAGGTGGCGCACATGGCCCACATCGGCGGCACCATCTATGGGATCATGATTTGTTCCGGGCTTCTCGTATTTCACCTGCTCCCGCGCGATCACTTCGATATTGTCGCTTTGGCGCAGCGGTGGAACCGTAGGCGCCAATACCGGGACATGGTCAGCAAGGGTTACAACCCCTTCGATTACACGCGCGTCACCGAGCCGCCCAATCACCGCGCCGCCCCCCTTCCGCTGAGTCCAACAACGCAGAGCGTCATGGAGCTTCGCGGCGCGATCTCGCAGGCCATTTCAGCTCATGATCTCGATCTGGCTGCAAAGCTGTATCTGGAACTCAAAGTAGTCGATCCGCAGCAGGTGTTGGCCGCCCAGAATCAGCTCGATGTGGCCAATCATCTGGCCCATCAACAGCTTTACCCGCAGGCCGCCGAGGCATATGAAGCGTACTTACGCCAATATCCAAGAACCGGTCAGATCGAGCAGGTCGAGCTGATGCTTGGGCTGATCTACGCCCGCTATCTCTCGCAAAATGAAAAGGCGCGGGAACACCTGACGCGCGCGATCGAGAAGCTGCATGGCGATCGTGAAATTGCGCTGGCGCGCGATGAATTGGCGCGCCTTGGCCCGCCGCCACCCGCTCCCACTCCCTAGCTTCGTCTGGTCATTTAACGAATGTGCCCCTGCCCGCGAACAACCCATTTGTAAGTGGTCAGATCGGCCGCGCCCATCGGCCCGCGAGCATGCATCTTGTCGGTGCTGATGCCGATCTCCGCTCCAAGTCCATATTCCCCGCCGTCGGCGAAGCGCGTGCTGGCGTTGACCATGACGCTGGCGCTGTCCACTCGCTGCACAAAGGTCTGCGCGTTGGCAATCGATTCGGTCAGGATGGCGTCGGTGTGGCGCGAGCCATGCGCGTTGATGTGCTCGATCGCTTCGTCGATCGAATCGACGACTTTCACGCCGACGATGAAGCTCAAATACTCGGTATCCCAGTCCTTTTCCGTGGCGGGCTTCGCCTGGGAATACAGGGCGCGCGTCTTTTCGTCGCCCCGTATTTCGACACCCTTGGCGGCCAGATCGGCGCAGACAAGGGGGAGCAATCTCGCGGCACTGTCGCGATGAAAGAGCAGGTGCTCGACCGCGTTGCACACGGCTCCGCCGGGATAGCTGGTCTTGGCATTGACGCACACCCGGCGGACTTCATCCTCCATTGAATTCACTTGCGAATCGATGTAGATGTGGCAATTACCGGTGAAATGCTTGAGGACCGGGATCGTCGAATCCTTCACGACCGCGCGGATCAGGCTTTCGCCGCCGCGCGGAATGACCAAATCGATGTATCGATCGAGCTTGAGCAGATGCGGAACCAGCGCGCGATCGGCCGATTCGACAAGCTGCACCGAAGCCGGATCGATTTCCGCCTCGCGCAGTGCATTGCTGATGATTCGGGCAATCGCGCGATTGGAATTCATCGCTTCTTTCCCACCTCTGAGAATGATGGCATTTCCGCTCTTGAGGCACAGCGCCGCAGCATCACTCGTTACATTTGGCCGGCTTTCATAAAAGAAGAGGACCACGCCCAGGGGCACCCGCATTTTTTCGATGCGAAGTCCATTTGGACGGACATAACCTTCGATGATCTGCCCCACCGGATCGGTCTGAGAGGCGATTTGTGCGACACCCTGCGCCATCGATGCGACGCGCTTGGGATTGAGCTTCAGCCTTTCGATCAGTTCCGGCGCGAGACCCGCTTCCTGTGCCGCCGACACATCCGCCCCGTTGGCCTGAATCAATGCATCACTCTGTGCGGAAATGGCGTCGGCAATGCGATTGAGTGCTTGAATGCGCGTATTGCCCGAAAGCGTCGCGAGCTTCCCCGCCGCCCGGCGCGCAGCTCGCCCGATCTGCTCGACGTAGGCTGTCCAATCTTCCATAACGCTATTGTAGCACGGGCGGCGAGGCTCGACAGACGTGGCTACTGGTCGGTAGGCTTGTTCTCCATGATCTTATATTGAACCGTCGGCGGCTCGCCCGTCAGACGAACGCCCGGCGGCAGTTCGATATGGACCGGGGTACTCAAATAACCACCCGGGGCATTTGCGCCGTCTGTCGAACTCACGTCGAAGGTCGCCTTAATCGGGGATCCGGTCAAGGGACCATCATGAAGCTTTTGGATAACGTCCGGTGGCCCAACGACGTTAACCTCTCGGATCGTGTCGTAGCCCGGCGCCATCTCAACGTGATGTGTCGCCCAAAAGTTACTTGGTGGAAGCGTATGCCAGACGGGAATGGCAGAGATCACACCCGCCACGTTTTTGTTCTTGACCGTGTAAATCGCATGAACACTGAGGATCGACAGCGTCACATGCGGATCATTCACCGATGGCGAGATCGTCGCATCTTCCTGATGCACGCCCGGCGTCGTCAGATCGGTGAGGTTTGCATAAGCCGTCAACTTCGGATGATCTTTGGCGAAGGATTCCGGCATCGAAATCTGGACTTTTCGCGGCTCGAATTCCACTTTCGCCAGGCTATCGCGCGCGTCAGGGTTGGGCTGAACTTCCACGTCAACCGACTTCATCGGATCGACCAGCACCGTCAACTCTGCCGGCATAATGCTGTTGAAGGTGATGCCGTTCGATTTAAAGATCGGCGCATCGGAGATGAAATTTGCTTGAAGCGGATGAACGCCGGGATCGAGGTGTGGAGCGGGGATCTGAACATCGCCCGCGGTTAATTGCCCCGCCACTTTTTCCAGCCGCGCGTGCGGGCCGGTGATCTCAGCGGTGACTTGCGCTCCTTCAATCGGTATGGCCCGGCCATCAACCATCTCAACGACCCGAACCAATCTTCCCGGTTCGCTATCCACCAGTTGAAATTTGAACGTGACCTTTTCCGGCGGGCCCAATTCTTCGCGCTCCGCATAAACCCAGATCAGCACCGTCAACGGCACGACCCATAAAAAGGTCCGCAGGCTGCTCATCAAGCTTTCGCGCGAGAAGGTGTGGCGGGCCCAGCTTCGGGCCGAGCCGCGCAGGCGCATGGCCAGTGAACGGCGCGGGCGCGTCGTAGAGCGATAGGCCAGTATTTCTCCCGGAGTTTTGGTGGACGTTTCAGGCATGATCCTCAAGCTCATGTACAGCAGCTTGCCGCCACGCGGCCCTTCAAACACCTTAAGCGGCCTCGCGAATCGGCGCATGCGAGTCACCTCGCCGCATCAGCTCAACCAATAGCCCACGAAGCCCTTCGGCGGTCAATTTGCGAATCAGCTGTCCGCGCTCGGCAACGCTGATATCCCCAGTTTCCTCCGACACGACAACCACCACTGCATCGCTTTCCTGGCTCATTCCCACTGCCGCGCGATGCCGGCTCCCGAGCTCGCGCTCCAGTTCGCCGCTTTCAGCCAGCGGAAATTGGACGCCCGCATAAGCGACCCGTCCCTGGCTGATAATCACGCCCAGATCATGCAGTGGAGAATTTGGCCAGAAGATCGTGTTCAGCAGGGCCGAGGACAACTCGGCATTGAGCTGCGTTCCACTCTCGGCAATTCCGCCAAGCCCGACTTCGCGCTCAATGGCAATCAGCGCCCCGATCTTACGACGCGAGCAGAACACCGCCGACTCGACCAAAGCATTGATCTCCTCGTCGATCTGCTGCGTCCACCCACGGAACAGCCGCGTCTCGCCGAGCTGCATGAGAGCCCGACGCAACTCCGGCTGGAACGCCACGAGCGCCGCAAAGGCCGCGAAATATAAGAACTTTCCGTAAAGGAATTGGACTCGTACCAGGTCAAAATGTGTGCTGAGCAGGCCGACGATCACGTACAGCACGACCAGCACGAACGCGATACCCTTGAGCATGCGCACGCCGCGCGTTCCGCGCAGGAAGCGCAGCACCCAGTAGACCACCAGCCCGATGAGAAAAAGCTCAATCGCGACCTGCCAGGGGTTGTAGGTGAGCAGCGCTCGAAAGAAGCCGGAAAAATCGACAAACTGGTCGGGCATTTTTTCGATTCGATCGTGTTGTGTTCAGGCCCCGAGCCAAGGCATTTGCTGCAGCGCCGTCGCGCCGCGGACATGCCACGCACGTTGCCTGACTATACGGCCCACAACGGGCCCCGACAATTAAAACCAACCCACAAAAAGCTGAATTTACGTGCCCGGCGAGCCTCACCCGAGGCCCTGTCTGAAAACTCCCCGCGCGGCGAGGCGCCGCGGATGAGGGCGAGCATGCGAGACGCGACGACGAAGCGTATTGATAAAAAAATACGTTGAGGAGGAGCAACGAAGCAGGCTCGCCCTCAGACGCAAGCATCGCCCGCGCGGAGTTTTCAGGCAGGGCCTGAGCTTTTTATCGCCCGAATCATCCGTACCACTTGAGACATCGCCGTCACATCATGGACACGCACCACCCCCACCTGGTTGGCTGCCGCCCACGCGACCGTTGCCGCCGTTCCGAAGACTCGGCCGGAACGCGCCGATTCTCCCGTCACTTTTCCAATGAAGCTCTTTCGGCTTGTTCCTACGACAACGGGATGGCCAAGTGCGGAAATCTGCGACAAACCCCGCAATAACTGCAGATCGTGCCGCACCGTCTTGCCAAAGCCGATGCCCGGATCGATCAGCAGCTTTGATGTCTCGATTCCCGCCGACCGGGCGGCGGCAATCCGCTCCTTCAGAAATGCAATCACCTCCGCCGTGACGTTCTCATAACGTGGAGCATGGTGCATCGTCGCCGGCTCCCCCTGCATGTGCATGAGGATCACCGACGCTCCGCGCTGCGCCGCTAACCCAAAGAGTTCCGGATCATCCCTTCCCGCCGAGATGTCATTGATGACATCAATGCCGCAATCCAGCGCCTCGGCTGCCACCCTCGCACGCGTCGTATCGATCGAAAGAACGACATCGACCTTGGCCCGCAGCGATTTGAAAACCGGCCGAAGCCGCTCCAGTTGCTCCTCATCCGAAACACGCTGCGATCCCGGTCGCGTGGACTCCGCCCCGATATCGATCCAGTCCGCGCCTTCCTCCGCCATCTTGTGGGCATGCTCCAGCGCTGCTTCCGCTTGCGAAAACTTGCCGCCATCGGAAAAGCTGTCCGGCGTGACATTGAGAATGCCCATCACCAGCGTCGGCCGGTCGGGCCTCTGCAACCAGGATGTAAGCTGTGTTGCATTCATCACAATCTGCCATTTCATGAGGTCTTAGCCCGATAAAAACCTCATAGAGGAATTTGCCATTATCAAGTGGAAGGGTCCCGGCGTCGATTGCGACAATATGCCCGACTTTTTGCGACCCGCGGTTTACCCCGTCCTGCTGGTATGCATCGTCGGCAGCCTCTGGATGCTCGCCAGTTCCGGCAGCCCAATGGGACCCGAATGGCCATCCAGTTATGAAGAGGCGCAGCGTCCCGCACTTCATCTGCCCTGTTCACGCCCCTCTTCAACGGACTTAGCCAGCATCGAAGAAGGCGAATGACCATTCGTAGCACAGGCTTCCAGCCTGTGATTCTATTATCACAGCCTGGAAGGCTGTGCTACGAGTCGTCCATCGAATCGTCATCCCGCTTGTTCGACGACGATGATCGAAACCACGAGAAGATCGCCAATCCGATAAACAACACCCCCGGCAGCGCAAGGATCAGAAGCCCTATCAAAATCCATCGATCGGAAATGACGGATGCGGGATAGGCCATGAAGTTACTCCGAACCGCGCGAGTCACTTTCGAGCGCACATTGCATGACACGCTGGGCGGCTGCTTTTTACTCCCTCTCCCGGTACTCCGGGGGAGGGCTGGGGTGGGGGTTCATCGCCAGGGTGCGCGGAATTGCAAAGACCCCCTCCTAACCCTCCCCCGGAATACCGGGAGAGGGAAAATAGAGCGAATTCCAAGCACCTGCTGACATCTCCCTCACGCACCACCAGCTCCCTGCTTCCTCAGTTCCGTCTTCACTTCCTCGATCACCGACGCCCATTCGCCAAGCCTCGGCTGTCGGAACAACCGCATCGTCGGATACCAAGCTGAATCACTTCGCCCCAGCATCCAGCGCCAGTCGGGTGAATAAGGCAGCAGCGTCCACACCGTCCGCCCCATCGCCCCAGCCAAATGCGCCACCGCCGTATCGCATGCGATCACCAGATCCAGATTCGTGATCAGCGCCGCCGTGTCGGCAAAGTCCTTCAGATCATCCGCCCAATCCACCATCGGAATCGGTGCCGTCGCCTGCCCGCCAAGCAATTGCGGACCTTTCTGCAAACTGTAAAACCGGACGTTCGACACCTCCGCCAGCGGCTTCAGTGCCGCAGGCGAAATCGTCCGCTGGCGATCGTGGACATATTCCGGGTTTCCCGCCCAGGCGATTCCAACTTTCAGGCCGCTCGGTTCGCCCTGCACTCGATCGGCCCATGTTTGAGCCAAGGTCGCATCCGCCAGCAGATAGGGCACGTCGTTGGGAATCGTCTGCAGCGTTGTTCCAAAGAGGGCAGGCAGACTCAAAAGCGGATAATGAACGTCATAATCCGGCAACTGCTCTTCGAATGAGACAACCATTTCGATATCGCACTGCCCTTCCAGCAGTCGCTTCAACGGCTGCGGACATTGCACGACCACCTTCCCGCCCCGCTCGGCCACCCTCGGCGCATAACGAATAAACTGAATGATGTCGCCCAACCCCTGCTCGAGCCGAAGCAGAATGCGCTTGCCATCCAGATTCGTGCCATTCCACAGCGGTTTAGGCAGCAATCGCGCCTGATCCGTCCACCGCGATTCATAGGCTCTCCAGCCATTCTCAAAATCGCCTTTGAGCAGCAATGTCAGCGCGCGATTCCATTGGGCTTCGGGATAAATGGTGCGCGCGGCAATCGCCCGGTCGAATGTCGCAACCGCCTCATCCAGCTTCCCCTGATCCTTTTGCACATTCGCGATGCTGTAAAGCACTTCCGAATAGCCGGGCCGCAAACTCAGCGCGGCATTGAACGCAGTGATCGCATCCTCAAATCGCGCCGCGCGATGATAGATGTTGCCCAACGCCCCCTGTGCCTCCGGTGACTGTGGCTGAAGCTGAGCCGCCCGCTCGTAGGCCGCGGCCGACTCCTCCACGCGATCCTGTTCATCGAGCGTCTTGGCGAGTCGATTGAACGCATCCGCATATTGCGGCTGCAGCACCGTCGCCTGTCGGAACGCCGCGATCGCATCATCGATCTGTCCCTTTTTCTTCAGCGCGCTCCCGAGCCCGTTCCATGCCTGGGCATAGTTCGATCGCAGCTCCAGCGCCCGTCTGTACTCCGCGATCGATTCGTCCAGATTCCCCTGCCGATCCAGAAGTTGAGCCAGATTGTAATGCGTCTCCGCCACATCCCCCTGTCGCACGATCGCTTTCCGCAATGAACCGATCGCCTCGTCCATTCGCCCCAGTTGAGCCAGCACCACCGCGCGATTGACCTGATACTGCACAGCATCAGGCGACAACTGAATCGCGCGATCGATCGACTGCAACCCATCCGCAGGCTTGCCGAGCTGGCTGATCGCCACGCCGCGCAGGTGCCAAGCTTCCGCATGCTCCGGATACCGCTGCAGAATCTGCTGATAAACATCCACCGCTTCGTTGAGCCGCCCCGTCATATGCAGCTCGCGCGCGATGACCAGGGCCTGATCGACATTCATTTCCGTCATGCCGGCCATTGTATTGCGGGAACGCCTGACGGCGAACACGGATCAGATTCGATTCAGATCTCACCGCTGAGGGCGCAGAGGTACACGGCGGAGGAGAGGGAGAATTGAGAATGAGTCTCCACGCCCATAGGGCGTGGTATCAGGAAGCCTCCTCGAGACGTCACAGGAGCGATGCGCGCGATGCCCTTCATGCACTTGCCTCGACCAACACACACCCCTTGATGAAGTATCTGCTTGCAGAGCGGCACGCAGTTTTTGGGCTATCGCTGCTCAAAAGTTCCTCCTGGAGATTCCCATGATGCGATGGATTGGTTTGATGATGCTCTGCCTGGCACTTTGCTGTGCCTCGGCTTTCGCAATCGATGATTACAAACTTGGCCCGGACTCCATGCGCAAGGAAGGCGTGCTGCAGGGAAAGGTCACCAAGTATTCGTGGAACAATTCCAAAATCTTCCCCGGCACCACGCGCGACTACTGGGTCTACGTCCCGGCCCAATACGATGGCAAGACGCCCGCCTGCGTGATGGTCTTTCAGGACGGCGGATCCTATGTCAATGAAAAAGGCGATTTCCGCGTGCCGATCGTCTTTGACAATCTGATCGCGGCCGGGCAGATGCCCGTCACCATTGGCATCTTCATCAATCCCGGAATGAAGGCCCCCGCCACACCCGGCGGCAGGTCCATTTCCAACCGCAGCTTTGAATATGACACGCTCTCCGATCAATACGCCCGCTTCCTGATCGAAGAGATTCTGCCGGAGGTTGGCAAATCCTATAAGCTCACCGACGACCCCGATGGTCGCGCCATCGGCGGGATCAGCTCCGGCGGCATCTGCGCTTTCACCGTCGCCTGGAATCGGCCCGACGCCTTTCGCAAAGTCCTCAGCCACGTCGGCAGCTTCGACGACATCCGCGGCGGCCACAATTACCCCTTCATGATCCGCAAGACCAAGGGCCACCCCAAGCCGATCCGCATGTTCATGCAGGATGGCTCCAACGATCTCGATAACCAGTTCGGCAACTGGTTCATCTCCGCCCAGCAGATGGCCGCCGCGCTCAAGTACGCCGGCTACGACTACCAGGCCGTCTTCGGCGACGGCCGCCACTCCGGTAAACAAGGCGGCTCCATCCTCCCCGACTCCCTCCGCTGGCTCTGGCGGGATTACAAGAAGGCGGGGGAATCGCATTAGCCAATTAAGAGCAATAATGAGCGATTCGGAACCCGCGCGCGGCGCGCCGCAAAAG
>JANWHF010000156.1 GCA_025450555.1 Tepidisphaeraceae bacterium
ACCAGCGACGTGGAGATCAGCAGCCCGTTTGCGGGGCAGTTGCTGCTTTCGGTTGAAGCCGATGACGTGCTGCAGACGCGCGTGGTCGAAATGGCCAAGTCGCACATGGTTGTGCCGATTGAAGTCCCGGCTGGTTACGGGGCCAATGCTTATGTTGTCGCAAGCGTCGTTCGCGCGGTGGATCCGAATGCTTCGTGGCGGACGCATCGCGCGATCGGGGCGGCGACACTTCCCATCGACTGTTCAGGGAACCGATTGGCCATCGACATCGCCGCGCCGATCGAAATCCGCCCGGAGCGTTCGCTGGGTATCGATCTGCGAATCAAGGATGCACGGGGAAAGCCGGTGAGTGGCGCTGCTGTAACCGTAGCGGCGGTGGACGAAGGCATCTGCGCGCTGACCAATTTCACAACACCCGATCCGTTTGCATTCTTCGATGCCAAACGCGCGCTCTGCGTCGGCAGCGCCGATATCTTCAGCCGGCTCATGCCCGAAGAAGCAAGAGCCCAAAAGCAAAGTGCTGTCGGCGGGGATCAGTCGGGCGGCATGGCGCACCATTCGCCAGTGTCTGCGAAGCGGGTTCGGCCGGTGGCACTTTGGTCGGGCGTGCTGCATACCGATGCGGGTGGATTCGCGCATGCCGATTTCTCGGTGCCGCAGTTTGTGGGCAAGTTGCGCATCATGGCGGTGGCTTCGAGCGATGCGCAGTTTGGGTCAGGTGCAAAACAAGTATTGGTTCGCTCGCCTTTGATGGTGCAGAGCAGTTGGCCCAGGTTCTGCGCGCCGGGCGACAAGTTTTCTGTGCCACTTGTTCTGTTCAATAACACAGCCATCGCAGGCGATGCGAAAATCTCAATTGAATTGTTGGATGGCCCGCGATCGACGCCATTGCAATTTGAAGATAAGAAGGAACGCGTTCTGGCCTTGCCCGAAATTCATGTGGCGGCCAACGGTCAGGCGACGGCTTCATTCGAAATCCACGCAAGGGATCGCGCCGGCGTTGCCCGTGTACGCATATCCGCATCGATGAACTCCGAAAGTTATGTCGAAAGCGTCGAACTTCCCGTGCGGCCCGCCAGTCCGATGATTGCCGATGGCGGGTATGCAGTTGCAACGACAGGAAAACCTGCGTTGGTATCGCTTCCAAAAGGAATGCTCGCAGGAACCGAGCGATTCGAGCTGCGCGTCTCGCCCCGGCCGCAGCTTGGGCTGCCTGAGGGTCTCGATTACCTCGATCGATATCCCTATGGCTGTCTTGAGCAGACGACGAGCACATTATTCCCGCTGGTTTACTTGCCTGACCTAGGCAAAGAGATTTCGCCGGAGTTGTTCGATCGCGATCACATGAACCAAAAGATTCAGGCGGGGCTGTGGCATCTGGCTTCGATGCAGACAAGCGACGGCGGTTTTGCGATGTGGCCGGGCGGAACGCAGGCTTGGCGGTGGGGAACGGTGTATGCCGCGCATTTCATGGTCGAAGCGCAGATCGCAGGGTATGCGGTGCCGGATTCATTGCGGCAGCCGACGCTTTCTTGCCTGAAGAGTTTATTTGCCGATGGGCGCGACGATCAGGCAACGCTCCAAACGCAGGCGTACGCCGCCTATGTGCTGGCCCGCGCCGACATGGCAGAGCGCCCGGCGATGCAGCGATTGGAAGAGCGGCTCAAAGGTTCGATTGACGGTGAAGCGAGGCTCCATCTGGCGCTTGCCTGGCTCTTTGCCGGCCGGCGCGATCGAGCAGCGGAATTGTTGCCTCGCGCAATGCCCGCATTCCAAGGATCGCGCCAATTGAGTCAGACGCTCGATTCGCCGATCCGGCTTCGCGCAACGTGGATTGAAGCGTTGCTTTGGATTGACCCGGAAAATGCGGCGCTGCCGCACTTGGCTCAGGAATTGGCCGATGCCGGCCGACATCATCAATGGCTCAGCACTCAGGACACCGCGATGGCAATGCTCGCTATCAGCCATTACCTCCGGCAGAACAAGCCAACCGAATCCTACGAATCGGCCGAGATACTGCTGGATGGAAAGACGGTCGCGCGAAGCGAAAAGGGCGGACCTTTGGTTTGGACGGCCGCCTCGATGGATCCGGAAATTCATCTGGCGTCGATCGGTCCAAATGCCGCGGTCTTGCCGGCGGATGGATCGAAGCTGGAAGTTCGCATCACCGGCACGCGTGGTGCGCAGGCTTATATTTCGTGGCTGCAGGCGGGCGTGCCTCAGCATCCGCCGGCGGACAGCGATCACGGCCTGAAGATACGCCGGAAATATCTGGATGAGCATGGCCAGCCTATTGGGGATCAATCGCTTCAGAGCGGCCAACTCGTTCAAGTTGAGTTGGACCTTCAAAGCGGAGCGCCGCTGGAGAATATCGTAATCGAGGATTTGCTGCCTGCCGGTTTGGAAATTGAAAATCCGCGATTGGAAGGGCAAGCGGGAGATGGGCAGACGAAGCGGCCGACGAACAAAGACGACGACGCTTTTTCCTGTAATCGAGTGGAGATGCGCGATGATCGGATGGTCGTCATGGGTCAGATGATGCACGCCGGGGAAGGCAGATTTATTTACACGGCCCGCGCAATAACAAGCGGCGATTTTGTTCTTCCGCCGGTTAGCGCCCAATGCATGTACGACCTTGGGACCAGCAGCATCAGCGGCGATGCGCGGATCAAGGTGAGGCGCTCAAACAATGCCGCCGTGGCGGGCACCGATCCTCAAAACTAAAGTAACCGTGACCAAATCAGCTCAAAGCGCAGTGCGCAGCGCGCGGCAGTTCATTTGCCGATGGTTTGTGCGCGCCTGCGTCGCCGGGATGGTGTTGCTGGGCACAGGTTGGCTGGCATTTTTTATTCTTGTGCGCGCTTGGCCCTATCCCATGGAACTTGAACAGCCGCCGCCTGATTCCACATTGATCGAATATCGCGATGGCACACCGCTGCTCGAATTGACCGCGCCGGACGGACAATGGCGCAGAACATTAAAGTACGAGCAAATCAGTCCGCACCTGCGCGATGCGATCATTGCCGTCGAAGACAGCCATTTTTACCAGCATGGCGGAGTAGACTGGCCCGCCGTCGCGGCGGCAGCGTGTCAGGACCTTCGGCATCTGCACATTAGGCGCGGGGCGAGCACGATTGCAATGCAAGTACAGCACCTCCGCCAGCCACGTCCGCGCACGTTCTTGAATAAGGCCGCCCAGGCCATCCGCGCTACGCAACTTGAGCGCATGCACAGTCGCCGTGAGATTCTCACGGAGTACCTCAATCGCGCGCCGTTTGGCGGAAACCTCGTGGGAGCGGAGGCAGCCAGCCAGTTTTATTTTCACTGCGCCTGTTCGCAGTTGAGCCTCGCCCAGGCGGCGCTGCTGGCGGGGCTGCCACAATCTCCAAATCGGTTGCGGCCCGACCGGTTTCCGGCTCGAGCGCGCAAGCGCCGGGATCATGTGCTCGATCAAATGCTGACTTGCGGTTTGATCGATCGAAAACAATTCGACGAGGCAATGAGAGAACCGATCAGCGTCGCAACCGAAAGGCGCGATGGAATTGGACTTGCAAACGGTGCGCTCCCGACGCTGGTGTCGTTTTCTCAAAACTCGCGTGGTGGCATCATCGCAATTTCGCTGGATTCCGGAATTCAGCAAACTGCTTTGCACAACGCGCAGCAGGGCTTGAACGAATTGTCCAGCAACGGAATCGATTCTATTGCGGTTATCGTGTTGGATACTGCAAATGCACAGTGTCTGGCTGCGGTGAGTCTTGGCCCGAAAGGCTCGAAAATCGATTTGACGCGCCGGCCCCGATCAACTGGCTCAACGCTGAAGCCGCTGATTTACGCTGCCGCTTTTGATGCCGGAATATGCACGCCTGACACCATACTCAACGATGCGCCGTCCGCCTGGGCAGGGTACGCGCCCTCCGATTATGACAAGGAATTCAAAGGACCCATCTCTGCTGCCCATGCGCTAGCCGAGAGCCGAAATATTCCGGCGCTTTGTGTTTTGAAGGAAATCTGCGTCGAGCCGGCAATCGAAATCATGCAGGCGGCGGGATTGCGCTCGCTTGGACGTCAACCGGCACGATACGGTTTATCGTTGGCAATTGGCGGAGCTGAGGCAACGCCGATGGAGATTGCCGAGGCGTATGCGACGCTGGCGCGCGGGGGAATTGCCCGCCACGTGAAATTCTCACCCACGAATTCGACTCCGTACATTTTATTAAGCAGCGAAGGCCGGCGCATTCTTCGCGAGTCGGCCTGTTGGCAGACGATGACAGCGCTGAGCGAATTTGATCGAACGGCGGCAGTCTGTCGGGAAGGGGCCAACCGACACGTCGCCTGGAAGACCGGAACCAGCAGTGGACATCGCGATGCCTGGTGCGCGGCAGCCACTCGTTCATACACGGTTGTCGTGTGGCTCGGGAACGAGACTGGAAGTGGATCGTCATCATTGGTTGGAGCCGAGGCGGCTGCTCCCATCGCACTTCGTTTGATTTCCAGCTTTGAATCATCGGTCAACCGGCCTTGGCCCGTCTCCGCTGCGATGGCCTCAAATCCGATGCCGACGGTTGGAAGCGATCAATTAAAACTGCCCCGACTTACGCTGATGCTCCCGAGCAACGGGCAGATCTATTTGTTGGATGATGCCGTGCCGCTCGATCATCAGCGCGTCGCGATGAAGGCGGTAAGCCGCGGAGAGACACCGGGGAGGCGGATCTGGTGGTTCGTGGATGGAGCGGCGATCGGCGCGGGGGAATCAGGAAAGACCAATTGGTGGACACCGACGCGCGGCAGTCATGAAATTCGCGCGGTCGATGAGAGTGGCCGATCCGCTTCGGCAACGATCGATGTTCGATAGCGATGAGGGATCAATTTAATCGTGGATGTCGGCCAAGCCCGTTTGCGCGGGGCCGCCCACAAAATCACCTGCGAACAATGTGGTGCCCAGCGCGTCGCCGGCGCCCATGGGCAGTTCATCGCCAGCGGCAGACGCGATGGGCTGCTGCGGTTGATATTCCTGGGTCATCGACGGAAGTTCCGAGGAGCATCCGGCGCTCAGGGCGAGCAGCAGAGCCGCGCAGGTCCATTTGAAATGCATTTTCATAGGCGTCTCCAGATCAGATCACCTGGCGCTGCGGGAACCGGAGTTGCGGGTTATGCGGCGCGTAGGGGATCCTGAATTTGTCATCGGACCGACAGGCACCATGCTTAATGATGGATTTGTTGACCGGCTGCATCGCCTGCGGGAAGATCAGGCGGCGATGGAAACGTCCTGCATTTCAAAATAAGGGACGCAAATATCGGACTATGTGGGTTCAAGCGAAATTCGGGAGTTAATCTCATGGCTGCATTGGACGTGGAGAAGCTGCTTGCGCCGGTGTCGGAGGAAGCGCCCTGCGGGGCCGATCTGGAGTACGATAAGACTTTTATTGAAGTCGAAAAGCTTTCAAAAGGCACCCCAGAACAAACGATGGGCACGACCGTGATCCCGGCAGTTGAGCCGGACTGGCGGGGCGTGCGCGATGGCTGCCTGGAGTTGCTCAAAAAGACGCGAGACCTTCGGTTACTGACTCTGCTTTCCCTTTCGCTTCTTCAACTGGAAGGCATTTCCGGGTTGAAGACGGGACTGGTTTTGATCAAAGGGTCGATCGAGAAGTTCTGGGACTGCATGTACCCGCAGCTCGATCCGGATGACAACAACGACCCGATGGCCCGGATGAATATCATTCGCGTATTCGCATCGCGCGATGCGGAGCGCGGCGATTCTCAGGGCATCAAGATGCTTCGCCAGGCGCCGCTGACCCAATCGGTTAGGGCAGGGCGCTTTTCGCTTCGCGATATTGCGGTGGCCACTGGCGCGATTCCGCCAGTAAATCCGGAATCAAAAGTTGAAATGGCGCTGATTGACGCGGCGGCAAAGGACACACCTGTCGATTTTCTCAAGGCCAATGAGCAGGCCGCCCGCGAGGCTGCGACGGTCGCCAAAGAGCTTGAGGCGGCAATCGATGCAAAGGTAGGGGCCGGACGAGGGGTCGATCTGCGGGATTTGGCAAAAACGCTCAAAGAGGCGGCCGATCGATTGGGCCATTTCCTCGGGTTTCATGGAGTTGCCATGGATAATGCTGACACGGCAGGGACGGGCGGTGGCGAGACTTCGGCCGAGGGCGCACCCGGTGGTGGCTCTCCAATCCGCGGGGATATTCAATCGCAGGCCGATGTCATGCGGATGCTCGAAAAGATCTGCCACTTCTATGCCCGCACCGAGCCATCCAGTCCTGTGCCAATCTTGTTAGAACGGGCCAAGCGGCTCATCGGGAAGAACTTCTGGGAGATTCTGACCGACCTTTCGCCTTCCGCCATCGATTCGGTGAAAGTGATCAGCGGGACGGAAGGGCCGGCGGCATCATAGATATTATAAAGCTCCGTACTTTTAATAATTTGGAAGATGTCGGAAGCTTTGGGGTTTTTCTTGCAATCGCAGCAACAGGCGGC
The DNA here is from genome assembly GCA_025450555.1 of Tepidisphaeraceae bacterium. Lineage (GTDB taxonomy): Bacteria > Planctomycetota > Phycisphaerae > Tepidisphaerales > Tepidisphaeraceae > JANWHF01. The sequence continues at coordinate 6,487 of JANWHF010000156.1, forward strand.
TATAACGATTTGTACTTCCATTTGATCCTGCGTTTCCAAATCGCACGTTGCTAAATTGCAGGATCGGGTCATTTGGGCTGGGGTTCTTATATGGCAAAAGCAAGCAGTCAGAAGTTCATCGCGCGCAACCGCGCTCCGCGCGTCCAGATCGAATATGATTTGGAACTGTATGGGGCGCAAAAGAAGATTAATTTGCCGTTTGTAATGGGTGTGATGGCAGACCTGTCGGGCAAGCCCGCCGAGGCCCTGCCGCAGGTGGGCGATCGCAAATTCCTCGAAATTGATGTGGACAACTTTGACGATCGCCTCAAGTCGATGAAGCCTCGCGTTGCCTTCCCAGTGCCCAATACACTCACGGGCCAGGGCAACATGAACGTCGAGATCACTTTTGAGAGCATGGATGATTTTTCGCCTGCGGCAGTTGCGCGAAAAGTCGAGCCGCTCCGAAAATTGTTGGATGCGCGCACTCAGTTGTCCAACCTTCTTTCATACATGGATGGCAAAAGTAATGCCGAGGAACTGCTGGCAAATGTGTTGAAAGACCCGGCGTTGCTCCAGGCATTGGCGGCGACCCCAAAACCTGCCGAGGAGGCGAAGTAACATGGCAGAAGCATCCGCGCAAGCTCAATCCGCGCAAGGCGGAACCACCCAAGTCAGTGAATTCGAATCGCTGCTTCAGGGCGGATTCAAGCCCAAGACCGACAAAGCTTTCGAGGCGATCAAGGCCGGCGTTCAAACGCTTGCCGAGCAGGCCCTGGCCGGCGTCGCGCTGGTTCCTGATGACGTGACCAAGACCATCGAAGGGATGATCGCGGAGATCGACAAGAAGCTCAGCGAGCAAATCAACCAGATCATCCACCACGAGGATTTCAAAACCCTCGAAGGCAGTTGGCGCGGGTTGCATCACCTGGTCAACAACACCGAAACCGACGAAATGCTGAAAATCCGCGTTTTCAACATTTCCAAGAAGGATCTGGGCAAAACAATCAAGAAGTTTAAAGGCACGGCCTGGGATCAGAGCCCGCTTTTCAAGAAGATGTATGAAGAGGAGTATGGAACGCCCGGCGGCGTGCCTTATGGCTGCATCGTTGGCGACTATTACTTCGACCATACGCCTCCTGATGTCGAAATCCTTTCCGGCATGGGACAGATCGCCGCGGCGGCTCACACGCCTTTCATTGCCGCAGCGGGTCCAAGCCTGCTGAACATGGATTCGTGGCAGCAGCTTGGCGATCCACGCGACCTGACCAAGATCTTCGGCACCGACGACTACGCCCCCTGGCGCAGCCTGCGCGACTCGGAAGATTCGCGCTATATCGGCCTGACCTGCCCGCGGTTTTTGTCTCGCCTGCCTTACGGCTCCAAGACTAGCCCGGTCGAGCAGTTCGATTTTGAAGAGGATGTCGAGAACGCGGACCACTCGAAGTATGTCTGGTCCAACGCCGCATTCGCGATGGCGACTAACATTACTCGTGCGTTCAAGCTGTACGGCTGGTGCGCCTGCATTCGCGGCGTAGAGAGCGGTGGAATGGTCGAAGGGCTTCCTTGCCACACCTTCCCAACCGACGACGGTGGCGTGGACATGAAATGCCCGACCGAAGTCGCCATCACCGATCGCCGCGAAGCCGAGCTGGCCAAGAACGGCTTGATGCCGCTGTCGCACTGGAAGAGCACCGATTACGCCGTCTTCATGGGCGCGCAGTCGCTCAACAAGCCGACGGAATACGATGACCCGGATGCGACCGCCAACTCGAATCTCAGTGCACGATTGCAATACATGTTTGCCACCTGCCGATTCGCGCACTTCCTCAAGTGCATGGTGCGCGACAAAATCGGCACGTTCAAAGAGCGCAGCGATATGCAGCGCTGGCTCAATAACTGGATCCTCGGATACGTCGAGCCCAATCCAGAAGCCAATGACGCCGCCAAGGCGCGTCGTCCATTGGCTGCCGCGGAAGTGTTCGTCGAAGAAGTTGAAGGAAATCCGGGCTATTACGCGGCCAAGTTCTGGCTGCGGCCTCATTACCAGCTTGAAGGACTAACCGTCTCGCTGCGTATGGTGTCAAAGCTTCCAAGCTTGAAGAAGTAGCACGAGGCTATTTTGTTCGATGGGGTTTGGCAGTATTTCAAAATTGCGTGACGGCGATCGGAATGATCCGCCAATTCGGGCCGCTATGGTAGCGGAACAGACCTACCGGTCATCTGCCACGCTGCAACGCACGAAGGAGAAGGACCCATGGCCGTTGACATGTTTCTGAAAATCGCGGGCGATGCCTACAAGGGCGAATCGAAAGACAAGACGCACAAGGATGAGATTGATGTCATGTCCTGGTCGTGGGGGGAGAGCAACAGCGGCAGCTTCGGAGCGGGTGGTGGCGGTGGCGCGGGTAAGGTCTCCTTCCAGGATTTCTCATTCACCATGCATACCTGCAAGGCGTCGCCGAATCTGTTCCTTGCTTGCGCAAATGGAACGCACATCGACACTGCGGTCCTGACTTGCCGCAAGGCGGGCAAGGAGCAGCAGGAATACATGACGATCACGTTCACCAAGCTGCTGATCTCCACTTATCAGGTCGGCGCCGGCGGGGGCACCGATCTGCCGGTGGAATCGATCACGTGCAATTTCGCCAAAGTCGAGATTTCCTATAAGCCTCAAAAGCCTGACGGCACGCTCGATTCGGCTATCAAAGCCAACTACGACATCGAGGAGCAAGTCAGCGCCTGATTTGCGTTTGCGCTGGAACCTTGCTGAATTTCCCAATTATCGTTTGGGAATCATCGCAGTGCCAGATACGGCGGTGCCCGCGATGATAGGGCTTGTGGAAAATGTTCTGCTGCGTGCAGAGAAGTTCTTGATTGCGCCATCTTTCACGGGAGCGACATGACGGGCGCTGAGGATTACATCCGCGCAGGTCAGCTTGACGAAGCGCTTAAATCGCTCGAAGAGCAGATCCGCAAAGAACCGGCCAACGCAAAGCTGCGCATATTCCTCTTTCAGCTTCTGTGCGTGATGGGAAACTGGAATCGCGCAGTGACGCAACTTAACGTCATCAAGGAAATGGATGCCGGCGCGATCCTGATGGCCCAGGTTTGCTCTCCGGCCATTCAATGCGAAGCGCTTCGTGCCGAGATTTTTGCTGGACACACTACGCCGGTTGTATTCGGCAAACCCGCTGATTGGGTCGGGCTGATGATCCAGGCGAACGAGCTTTTGGCCAAGGGCAAAATCGAGCAGTCCAATGTAATTCGCGAAAAGGCCCTGGAAATTGCGCCTGCATCGGCAGGAAAGCTGGAACACAATGGCCAGACGCACGAGTTCGAGTGGCTGGCCGATGCCGATTCCAGGCTTGGGCCGATCCTCGAAGCCATTATCGAAGGGCGCTATTTCTGGGTTCCGCTCGATCACATTCGTTCGATCAAGATTGAAAAGCCGGAAGATCTTCGCGACATGGTCTGGGCTCCGGCCACGTTCACATGGACCAATGGCGGTTCGGGCGTTGGGCTGATTCCAGTTCGATATGCCGGCTCTGAATCATCAGCAGAGGCGGCAATTCGCCTGGCCCGCCGAACCGATTGGGATCAGCGCGCGGAGAACGTCTATACGGGCCTGGGGCAACGTCTGTTTGCCACCGATGAGGGTGAGTACCCGCTGCTGGAAATTCGACAAATCAACTTTACGCGCGCGGAAAGCGATGTTTCCGGCTAGGGGAGTTGTTGCACATGGCGGAGATGGGGCCAGTCGAGCGATTGCAGCCGTTCCTGCTTGATCGGCTCACCGATGATCAACCGGAAAAGAAGCTGGAAAGTCGGGATCAGCGCGTCATATCGGTGCGCGAGCTTCGCAAAACAGTTTTGCGCGACCTGGCGTGGCTGCTGAACACCGGCTGCCATCCGGCCGGCGACAAGTTCGCCGACTACCCCGAAGTTGCCAAATCGGTGCTGAATTTCGGCATGCCGTCGCTGTCCGGTATGACCGCGTCGGGAGTGAAGCCGGAAGCAATCGAAAAATCGATCCGCAATGCCATCCAGTTGTATGAGCCGCGCGTGTTGCGGCAGCAGCTTCAGGTGAAGGTGATCGAACCAGAGGATAAGGACGCTCCCTACGTTCTTCAGATCGAGATACGTGGGGAAATCTGGAATCTTCCAATGCCCGAAGAATTGTTCGTTCGAACCGCCGTCGACTTGGACACGGGGCAGTGGAAAATCGTGGATTCCGAGTAGCCAGGTTGAGCATGGATAGTCGTTTACTCAATTACTACGAGAAGGAACTGCGGTACCTGCGCGAAATGGGTGGGGAATTCGCCCGGGAGTTTCCCAAGATTGCCGGGCGACTCGCGCTGGATGAATTTGCCTGTGCCGATCCATATGTCGAGCGGCTGCTGGAAGGTTTTGCATTCCTGGCCGCGCGCGTTCAGTTAAAGGTGGACGCGGAATTTCCTCGATTTACGCAAAGCCTGCTGCAGACGATTTATCCGCAGTATCTTTCGCCGACGCCTTCCATGTGCGTGGTTCAATTTCAGCCGCCGGCAAATGATCCCGGATTAATACCCGGCTTCAAGATTCCGCGATCAACATCGATTAAGAGCATTCCCGGCCGCGGGGAGCGAACTGCGTGCGAATACCGCACCGCACACGATGTCACACTCTTTCCCATCGTCGTGGAAGAGGCCAGTTATTTGACGCGAGAGCTCAGTGAGCTGGATCTGACGCCTTCGACGGCAGGATTGCCGCGCGGCATCAATGCCGCCATCAAGCTGCGATTGCGCTGCACGCTGGGTTCGGCCTTCAAGGAAATCGGCGCCGACGAGCTTACTTTGTTCATTCGCGGAACGGGCGATACGCAGGTCCGCATTTACGAGCAGCTTTTTGCCCATGCAAAAGCAGTCTCCATCCAGCCGGTGCGCAAGCCGGTCAATTGGCGGCAGATCATCCGCATCACGCCCGGCCATGGCCTCGAGCGCGTCGGCTTTGAAGACAACGAGGCGTTGCTGCCCTATACGCATCGATGCTTCCATGGCTATCGCTTGCTGCACGAGTATTTCGCCTTTCCACAGCGATACCTTTTCTTCAAGCTTACGGGTTTAGGGGCGGGTATGCGGCAATGCGCCGATCCAGTGATCGACGTGGTCATCCTCCTGGACAACACAGATCTGAATCTCGAAAACGCGGTGGATGCGACGAATTTTTCGCTCTTTTGCACGCCGGCAGTCAACTTGTTTCCCAAGCGGTGCGACCGGATTCACGTCAGCGATCGATTTTCCGAATTCCATGTGGTGCCGGATCGCACGCGCCCGCAGGATTTTGAAGTTTATGAAGTGACCGGCGTCACCGGCTTTGGCGAAACCTCCAGCGAGCAGCGGCAGTTCATGCCGTTCTATTCGGCGCGGGATTTTGATCAGGATAGCGCGGCTTATTACACCGTCAATCGCATGCCGCGCGCCGCATCGGAATCGGAACAACGCAACGGCCGCCGATCGAAATATGCGGGCAGTGAAGTTTTCTTATCGCTGGTCGATGCCAAATCGGCGCCGTTCAGCGGCGATCTGCGGCAGGTTGGAATCGAGGCCTTGTGCACCAATCGCGATCTGCCCTTGTTTCTGCCCGTCGGACAGGCCCAGAGCGATTTCATTTCTGACGGCGGCGGACCCATTCAATCAGTGCGTTGCGTCAGTGGCCCACCTACGCAGCCAAAGCCCTCGCACGCAGAGGGGCAGATCGCGTGGCGTCTCATCAGCCATCTGTCGCTGAATTATTTGTCGCTGGTGGATGGCGAGCGCGGACAGGGAGCCGTTGGGCTTCGTGAGTTGCTCTCGCTCTACGCGGACTTAACTGAGCCGCATGTGCGAAAGCAGATCGATGGCATCAAGTCTGTGGCATCGGCTCCAGTGATTCGCCGGATTCCGCTTCCAGGGCCAGTCGTATTTGGACGCGGCGTACAGGAAACCGTCACGCTGGACGAAGCCGCCTTCGAAGGGACCGGCGCATTCCTGCTGGGTGCTGTGCTGGAGTATTTTTTCAATAAGGCAGTCGGGATCAATTCGTTCACGGAAACGGTTGTGAAGACGATGGAGCGTGGCGAAATCATGCGATGGCCGCCGCGCGTCGGTCGGCGGTATTTGCTGTAATGCTCAATCAATGAGTTCTTTTGAATCGCTAATTTCGGCGCAGACGTCGCAGCGGGAGATCGATTCTTCGGTCTCCGCTTCATCTGCGCGAAATCAGCCGGCGGCGCAAGGCGGCGCCGGTGCAGATCTGATCGACCGGATGGTCCGCGAGCCTTGGAAATTCGATTTTTTCAGCGCGGTCCGACGGCTGGAAAACCTCTTTTCCAACAAGCCACCCGTTGGCCACAGCGCTCGTGCGGCCGATGATCTGCTTCGGTTTGGACAATCGCCCTCCGTCGCCTTCGCCCCGGCCACTCTTGGCGCATGTGAAGCGCCGCGTGACGGGAAGCCTCTGAAAATGATCGTGCAGTTTTTCGGGCTCTTTGGTCCGTGGGGCCCGCTGCCGCTCCACTTGACTGAATACTTCCAACAGCGCGAAAAGCATTTCAATGACATCTCAGGAATTCGTTTCTTTGACCTTTTTCATCATCGCCTGACCTCGCTCTTTTATCGTGCATGGGCGGCCAATCAGCAGACGGTCAGCTATGAGCGTGGCGTAGCGCAGGGCACAAACCGCCCGGAAATCGATCGCTTCAGCATTTACGTCGCCAGTGTCACAGGGCGAGGGATGGCCTCGTTCCGAAATCGCGACGCGCTCCCGGATCTGGCCAAGCTTTCCTTCGTGGGTTTGCTTTCGCAGCAATCCAGGAGCGCCGATGGTCTGGCTTCGATCCTGAAGGGTTATTTCGAACTGCCGGCCCAAATCGAGCAGTTTGTCGGCCACTGGGCGGAGATACCGGAAGAAAGTCAGTGCCGGCTGGGACAATCGCCGCAAACCGCGACACTCGGATTAACCGCGATCGTCGGACGAGCCGTCTGGGATTGTCAGCAGAAATTCCGCATCCGCATCGGCCCAATGGGCTTTGCCCGATACGAATACTTTTTGCCCGGCCGGCAGGGTCTCAGGCGCCTCCAGGCGATCGTTCGCAACCACATCGGTGATGAAATGGAGTGGGACATCCAGCTTATTTTGCGAGCCGAAGAAGTACCCACTACGTGCCTGGGCAAAATGGGCCAGATTGGCTGGACCACCTGGATCGGCCAGAGCGTGCGGCATAAACAGGCAGAGAATTTAGTTTTGGAACCGGCGGCCTAGGGCCTCCTGACAAAACAGATCGCGCGGCAAGGCGAAGCGGATGGAGCCGATGGGCAAGGAGCGACGACGAGGCGTATTGGACGGGAAATATGGCGAGGAGGAGCGACGTAGAGCCATCGGCTCCAGACGCAAGCATTGCCCGTGAGCTATTTTGTCACGAGGCCCCGCGTTACACTTGACAACGGACACGAAGGGTTATGTCAAACATCACACTCAAAGACGCGTTCGCGAAACTCAACAGCCTGGCCTACCGCTCGGCCGAGAGCGCGGCGATCTTCTGCAAGACGCGCGGCAATCCTTCGATCGAGCTGGAGCATTTCATCCATCAGGTATTGATGCTGCAGGACTCGGACCTGCATCACATCATTAAGACCTTCAATCTCAACGCGTCGAAAATCGCTTCCGATTTGCAGGCGGCGCTCGATCGGCTGCCGCGCGGAGCCAATCGCATTTCCGGTTTCTCCAATGATTTTGAAATGGCCATCAAGGAAGCATGGCTATTCACTTCGCTCAAGTTCAATGAATTATCCGTCCGCACCGGCCACATGATCCTCGGCATGCTCAATGACGAGCGCGGCCTGGCTCGGACGCTGATCGGCATTTCCAAAGAATTCGGCCGAATTCCTTTTAATGACTTGGTGGCTGATTTCAGCAAGGCCCTCGCCGGTTCACCGGAAGATGCGCTGTCGGCGCCGGCGTCCGTTCAAGGGGCTGAAGGCGCCGCGCCAGGCGAGGCCAGTGGCGCGATCGCGCCCGCTGCGATGGGAAAACAGGAGGCGCTCAAGCGCTTCTCGGTTGATCTGACCGAGCGCGCCCGCACCGGGCAGCTTGATCCGGTGGTTGGCCGCGATGATGAAGTCCGCCAGGTAATCGACATTCTCATGCGCCGCCGGCAGAACAATCCGATTCTCACCGGCGAAGCGGGTGTCGGTAAGACGGCCGTCGTCGAAGGCTTCGCGCAACGCATCGCAGCGGGGGACGTGCCGCCCGCTTTGAAGAATGTCAGCGTTCGGGCTCTCGATCTGACGCTCCTACAGGCCGGCGCGAGCATGAAAGGCGAATTCGAGCAGCGCCTTCGCGGCGTCATTGAAGAAGTTCAGTCCTCGGCGCAGCCCATCATCCTCTTCATCGATGAAGCCCACACGCTCATCGGTGCCGGCGGCCAGGCTGGTCAGGGCGACGCGGCCAATCTCCTCAAGCCCGCTCTTGCGCGCGGCACCCTTCGCACCATCGCCGCCACCACTTGGGCCGAATACAAAAAGTATTTCGAGAAAGACCCGGCCCTCACGCGCCGCTTCCAGGTGATTCAAGTTGACGAGCCTGACGAACGCAAGGCGACGCAAATGCTTCGCGGCCTCTCGAAGGTCATGGAAAAGCATCACAAGGTTCACCTGCTCGATGAGGCGCTTGAAGCCGCGGCTCGTTTGTCCCATCGTTACATTCCCGCGCGCCAACTTCCCGACAAGGCGATCAGCCTGATCGACACGGCCTGTGCCCGCGTGGCGGTGGGGCAGCATGGCGTTCCCGCGGAAATCGAAGATTGCCGTCGGCGCATCGAATTGCTCGGCGTCGAATCGGAAATCATCGATCGCGAAACTGCCGTCGGCATCCAGCACAGCGAGCGAAAGAAGGAAATCGAAGAATCGATCGCCAAAGAGCAGGATCGGCTTAAGGGGCTGGAAGAACATTGGAATCAGGAAAGGGAACTGGTCGCGCGGATTGTGGAAATTCGCAACAAACTTCGCCCGCCTTTGAAGATTCCGGTGAAGGGGCCGGAGGAAGCGAATTCTTCCAAGGCTCCGGCTGCAGCCGCAGCGCTGCCTCCCGAGAAGCCCGCTCCCGCTGAACCGCCGCTCAGTGACGAAGAGAGGCAAAAGCTGCTGGCGGAATTGCAACCGCTTCAGGACAAGCTTGCCGCGCTGCAGGGCGAATCTCCCCTGATTTTGCCGAGCGTCGATGCCCAGGCGGTCGCGTCAGTCGTCGCCGACTGGACGGGCATTCCCGTTGGCCGGATGGTCAAGAATGAGATTGAATCCGTCTTGAAATTGGCTGACACGATCGAGCAGCGCGTCATCGGCCAGCGGCACGCGCTGGACGCCATCGCCAAGCGCATTCGCACCAGCCGGGCCGGCCTTGATAATCCGAGCCGCCCGGTCGGGGTCTTCATGCTGGCTGGTCCCAGCGGCGTGGGAAAAACCGAAACCGCGCTGTCGCTGGCCGAGTCCCTCTACGGCGGCGAGCACAATCTCATCAC
>JANWHF010000157.1 GCA_025450555.1 Tepidisphaeraceae bacterium
GATCGGATTCTCAAATTCCCTTTACGAATTCCGCGATTCGGTGAAGTGCGCCGCGCGGAGCATCGGGCGGTTGCGTTGCATAACGCGCCGTTCGCTCAATGTGATCTTCCAAGCCTTCCACGCGCCGCTCGACATCCAGTTTTGCCAGCAATTCGCGTAGATGCGCCGCGCCACCGGCACGTTGTGCGACACGATCAAATCGACCATGCAACCGCATCGCCGCCGCTTCGCGACGAAGACGCCGCTCAGGGGAATTGGCAAATCCGAATGCGCTGAGCACCCCCACCGCCAGGCCGGCGCCGGCTGCCAGATACATCCGCGATCGACTGGGCGACGCCTTTGCTGAAGCGGGAAGCGGTTGATAACGCGGCACAATAAATGTGGGACGTCGATCGCGTTGACCATCCTCCGGCTGCGCCGTTCCAGCCAGTATGCGGTCCATCGCGTTCATCTGAACCGCATATTCATTGGGCTGAATCGGATGACCTGCCGCCTGCGCATAGACGCGAGTAAAAGCCACGCCAAAAAACAGCAGCATCGACGAGTAGTAAACCCAGATCAGCAGCACTGCTAACGATCCGAAAGCTCCATACGGGCTGGCGACCGAGCCGAATCGAAAGTAGACGGCCAACAGATATTTGCCGACCAGAAAGAGCACCGCGGTCATGGCAGCGCCGACCCATACATCCCGCCAATCGACTTTAACATCTGGCAGGAATTTAAAGATCAAGGCAAACATCACCGTGACCACCGCTAGTGAAACAATCACATCACCAACGTAGGAAAACGTCGAAAGCAATCCGCCCATTCGATGCGCAACGACCGAAAGAGCGGCACTCAACACGACCGAAGCCAGCAAAATGATGGCTGCCAGAAGCGTCATACCTGCCGAGATGATCCGATTGCGCACCATCACCTTCCAACCCACATCGGGCTTAGGCTTCACATCCCACATCGTATTGAGCGCGTCCTGAAGGCTTGCAAAAAGGCTGCTACCGCTGATCACCGCCACGATAAAGGCGATGATGCCCCATGCGAGGCCGCCTTTGGCGTGCTGCACGGAACTTTGTAGCATCTGATGAATCGCGTCGCCGCCCCCGCCGCCCATGAATTGACTGGCTTGCCCAGTGAGCTTTTCCTGGGCCGCCTCTTTTCCGCGGAAGACGAAACCCGCAATCGTCAGTGCGACCACCAGCAGCGGCGCCAGAGACATCATCGTGTACAGCGCGAGCGCCGCCGCGAGCCGGCTGGCGTTATGACTGGACCACTGGTTCCAGGTTTCCTTCACCATCGCAATTCTTGACATGGCCATTGAATTGACTCCTGTCCCTCTTTTTTTTCACACGGGCCTCGCGTGGCCGTTTGACGGCGCTGACGAGCGCGTTTCTTCCCGTCGCGTGGCTGCTTCCATATGTTCGGTGCTGGGCATCCCCTGCTGCGTGCGCTCCTGTTCGGTGACCGGCACCGCGTTTTCCGTCGGCCGAACTCGTTCGCGCGTCTGATGAGCGTAGGCTTGGGTCAATTCTGCTCCGAAGAACAGAATCTGCGATGAGTAATAAACCCACAGCAACACGGCCATTGCCGATCCGGCCGTGCCATAGATGCTGGTCGTCGTGGCGCGCCCGAGATACCAGCCCAGCAGGAGCTTGCCGATCGTAAACAGAATCCCTGTAGCGACCGCGCCGACCCAAACGTCCTGCCATCGCACCTTCACATCCGGAAGGTATTTAAAAATCAGGGCAAAAAGTGTGGTGATGACTGCAATGGAAATGATGAAATTAAAGGCTTCCCATAGAAATCCCTGCTGACGGCCATGGCCGGTCAATGCGGCAAGAACAGTGCTCACGATTAATGAGACCAGCAGTAGGAAGCAGCTTCCCAAAACCAGCACGAAGGAAAGAAATCGATCTTGAACGATCCCCCACAGACCACGGCCGGGCTTCGGTTTCACTTCCCAGATTGTGTTGAGCGAATCCTGAAGCTCGCCGAAGACGGCGCTGGCGGAGACAATGAGGATGACGGCACTGATCGTCGTCGCCAGCAACCCGTGACCCAGATTATAGCTGAGCATGCCTGCCACAGCGGACGCCGCCTTGGGACCCATCCATTGAACCGCATAGGCCTGCACTTGTTTTCGGGCAACGTCCTGGCCGAAAAGCTGCCCGACGACTTTGATGGCCAACACCAGCAGCGGTGCGAGGGAAAGCATCGTGTAAAAGGCAAGAGACGCTGCCAGGCGCATAGCCCGATCTTCCAACCAGTCGGACGTGGCCTGTTTGAGCAATTGCCAATAGCCGGGGGCTGCGCGGCGCCAGCGAGAGCTTACCCGCTGCTTCGCACGCGGCTCCTCCAACGGATCAGGATGCTGTTGCGCCGCTGCCACCATCTTGAGTTTCAATGCAGCGAAAAGGCCGCTGCTTGATCGGCCCTCAACAGGCAACTTGTGTGCCCGCGCGAGGTTCCCGGAATGGCAAAGAGGCTGATCAGACCGATGCAGGGACAAGAGGCGCCGGTTGGGCAGAAGGCGATTGGGAAGGCTGCAGGTGCACCGCCACGAGCGTCAGATCGTCCTTGAGCTCGCTGCCTTTGCGGAAGCTGTTGACGGCAGCCAGCGTTGCATCCACCAGCGTTGAGGCCGATCGGTCGCTGCGGGCGAGTGCATTTCGCAGGCCATCCAACCGCAGCCGCTGTCCGGCGGCATTCTGCGCCTCGACTACGCCATCGGTATAGAGCAGCAGCGACGATCCTGCAGCAATCGAAAATTGCTGTGTTCGGTAGGTCGCATTTCGTTCAACGCCCAGAACCAGTTGAGGCTCCAGCGCCACCGGTGCCAGCCCTTGCCCCTCATCCAGCAAGGGCGGCGGATGACCTGCAATGCCCGCTTCGATCTGACGCCCCGCCGCATCGATCACGAGAATCAACATCGTTACAAACTGGCCATTGAAAACCTGCATGCACAGTTGGCGGTTCACCTCTTCCAGACAGCGCCCCGGATCGAGCACGCGAGGCAGCGTCGATCGCACGAGGAGCTGCGCGGTGGCCATGAGAAACGCAGCGGAGATTCCGTGGCCCGTCACGTCGCCGATGACGACGGCAGTTCTTGCATCAGGCAGATCGAAGAAATTGTAAAAATCGCCGCTGATATGGCTGGCCGGCCGGTTGATGCTTGCGATGTCGAGGCCCGAGGCCGTGATGCGCGTCTTATCCGGAAGCCAAGCGAGTTGTATTTGCCGGGCCTGTCGGAGTTCTGACTGGAGCATTTCGTGGCGCTCGCGCTCCAATCGCATGCGTCCGCGGATGAGTTGCGTGGCAGTGGAAACCAGTATCGCGGCCATCGCAATCGCGACAAACGCGGCCCAGAACACGGCTCGCTTGAAGAGCCCTCGCACAATCGCGTCCACATCCGACAGCGGCGACACCACCAGCAGATACCATTGCTTGTCGAGCACCTGGATCGGCTCTGCCGTCAGCATCGATGGCGCAAAATGCTGCGAACCGATCCTGAAGCTCTTCCGCATTTCGCCAACGCCCCGATAACCCGCAGCACGAAAGCCCGCGATCATTGGCGCCAGGTGCGGGTCTTCATTCATCTCGGTGCGCACGCCCACGACGTCTGGCTGCGAAGCCGCCATCACCGTCATGTCTTGATCGAAAAGATAAGCATTGACCGCGCCGTTTCGCGAAAGCTGATCGAGAAACTCCCGCTGGATGGGGCGCGTTCCCACCGCCGCCACGAGTAAGCTCGAAACCGGCCCGCGCCGCCCTGCCGGCGCCACGACCAGATTCATTCCGCCCTGGTCTGGATAGGGCTTATAGAAGCCGCTGATCGTCGGCTTGCGGATGGTGGTCAGCCAGGTATGAAGCTGGTCGATGATGTCGCGTTCGAGCGGCGAAGATCCAGCTCCATTGAGCGGATGCGAATCCCAGTATTCATCCTGCCGCTCGATCCAAAACAGGTGGGAGCGCCCCTGCAACTGCTGGGTGAGCAATTGAACCGCCAGGTTGGCCCCCCGCCGGCCGGCAAAGGAGCGGGCGCCGGGCCGCTGTGCATCGGGAGGTCGCAGCAAATTAAATCCCGCCGAGGGCTGCGCGGTCGATGGGCGGGTATCTGGATCGCCTTCCTCCGATTCCTGGGGATTAAAGAGCCGCAGGTCGGCAAGAATGGCATCGTAGAAGTTTTCGATGCCGCGCGCGGTCTGATTCGCCAGCAGCTCCTGGCGATCTTCCGCCTGCTTTAAGGTCTGTTCGCGAGCCGAGTTATAAACCTGCCGCGATGCGACAAAGACCACCGCCAGCACCAGTGCCAGCAGCGCCAGGTGGGAAATGAGGATTCGGGCGGCAAACTTCTTTACGTCGCGCTGCATCATTCGCACCGCCCGACTCAGCGGGCCGATACGATCTTAAACACAACCGGGGGCAGTTTGTTGCTGCAGGATGGTAAGACATAGGACGGCGCGGTCTGGCCACACAATGTCGCATCAGTCGCCGCCCGAAACGCGATAAGTATCCGATAGCCCAGAACTTTCGCGCCGCGCTGACCCAATGTTACAGTTTGCGCAGACCTCCGCCGTCCGCCCACAATTCCCTGCCGTTTCAGTTCAACCTGCAAGTCGCGAATTGAACCGAGATTTCTATGCACCAAGGGTTGCCGCGCTACGATCACTCCTCCACACCATCCGTGGGGCGACAAACCCGGCTTCTCCAAACCAACTTGGCCAAAACTTGACGTGAAACGACGCCATCAGTGGCGACGTTAATCTGATTGAAAAGGGTAAATCCGGCGAGCGACAAGTCAATTATAAAATGATGTGGGCCGGCTTTTCTTCCTAACCGCATCCGTCGGAGAAAAAGAACGAGCCTGCGATCTCTTGCGGACCGCAGGCTCGTTGGCTTGTGGCCGTCCGCGCACGCCGGTGCGACAAGACGGCTGTTGTGTTTCGCTTTGCGCGTCAGGCCGCGTCGCGCTGGGCGGCAATGCTGGCCATGAATTCGACGCCAGTCTCGATCACTTCCGGACGATTCTCATCCCGGCTGACCCACACCACGCGCACCGGCAGCATCTGCCGGCGATTGGCAAGGCTCTGGCCCGCAAGACTCAGGCCGACGTGAATGCTCATGGTCTGGCCTTCGCGGATTGGGATGTAGGCCGGCAATTCCAGGCGAAGCCCAGTGGCGCTGATGTCTTCGGTCTGGCCGCCGAAGAATCGCGCGCCGGTCGGCTCAAAAACTTTCACCGGCCGCGTCTGACGCACGCGCAGTCCGCGGCGCCGCTCGCGCGAATCCAGTTGCTCATCCTGTTGTGTTTCGGTCGGCTCGGTCAGCAGCAAAGTCATTTTTGATTCTCCATCGCGGAACCTTTTCGCGTTCCTTATGTCAGTTATCGGAACACCTCGGCGAGGAGTTGGAGAAATTTTGACCAAAAGTTCGAATCCCGCTTACCGGACCGCCAGACCCGATAACAACGCCACTATCCCAAATGACGCGCGCGGAATTTGCCGCTATAGTCAAACCCTATGCCTTACAACTTCACGCGCATTGAAAAGAAGTGGCAGGCGTATTGGCTCTCGCACAAGAGCTTTCGCGCGCTGGATCCGGCCGACGCCGGCAAAATGCCCAAGGCCTACGTGCTGGACATGTTCCCCTACCCAAGCGGCGCAGGGCTTCATGTCGGCCATCCAGAAGGCTACACCGCCACCGACATTTATTCGCGCTACCTGCGCATGCGCGGCTACAACGTGCTGCACCCGATGGGCTGGGACGCATTCGGCCTGCCCGCCGAGCAGTATGCCATCCAGAATAATGTTCATCCGCGCATCACGACCGAAAAGAACATCAACAACTTCCGCCGGCAGATTCGGATGCTGGGGCTGAGTTATGACTGGGAACGCGAAGTTGATACGACCGACCCCAAATACTATCGCTGGACACAGTGGATCTTTCTCCAGCTTTTCAACAGCTATTTCGATCCGATTCAGAATCGGGCGATGCCGATCGGGCATCTGGTCGATCTGCTGTTCAACGAGAGCTATACCGTCGCGCCGGATGGCTCGATTCATTTCAACCGCACGCAGGAAGGCATGGAGGAAATCGCCGGGGAAGTGCGCGTCGAGCGGCTGTGGCGCGAATTGAATGCCGACGAGCAGCGTGGCGTGATCGACGGCCAGCGCCTGGCTTATATCGACGAAGCTCCGGTCAATTGGTGCCCAGCCCTGGGCACGGTGCTGGCCAATGAAGAGGTGATCGATGGCCGAAGCGAGCGGGGCGATCACCCAGTCGAGCGCCGCCCCATGCGGCAATGGATGCTGCGCATTACCGCCTACGCCGATCGGCTGCTGGAAGATTTGGATACGCTCGACTGGCCGCATTCGCTGAAGGAAATGCAGCGCAACTGGATCGGCAAGAGCACCGGCGCCTACATCGATTTTGATATTGCCCCGCCCGATGCGGAAGTCAAAGAAACGAATGCTGCTCGAGGCGACCCGGGCGACGACGATGACGATGATCTCAGCTTCACCGTCTTCACGACCCGGCCGGACACGCTCTACGGCGCGACGTATGTCGTGCTGGCGCCGGAGCATCCGCTGGTCGATCGAATCACGCCTGATGCGCATCGCGAAACCATCGAGGCGTATCGTGCGCAAGTTGCGGCCCGCAGCGAGCGCGATCGGATGGAAAACAAGCAGAAGACCGGCGTCTTCACCGGCGCTTATGCCATCCATCCGCTGACCAATGAGCGCATTCCGATTTACATTGCCGACTATGTGCTGATCGCCTACGGCACCGGCGCGATCATGGCCGTCCCGGCCCACGACCAGCGCGATTATGAGTTTGCCACGCAATTCAAGCTGCCGATCAAAACGGTCGTCATGCCCGATGCGGGCCAGAAGCCGCCGGAGAATGCGGCATTCGTCGATTACGGCTACGCAGTCAATTCGCCGATCATCAACTCGCTGCCGACCGAACAGGCCAAAGCAAAGATGATCGATTATCTGGAAGAGCAGGACCTGGGCCGGCGAGCGGTCACGTATAAGCTGCGCGACTGGCTGTTCAGCCGGCAGCGCTACTGGGGCGAGCCATTCCCGATTCTGCTGGATGGGCAGGACAACCCGATTGCGATTCCCGAAAAGGATTTGCCCGTCGTGCTGCCAGAATTGTCCGATTTCAAACCGACCGGCACACCCGAGCCGCCGCTGAGCAAGGCGCAGGATTGGCTGAAGGTGAAGGCGGATTGTCAGATCCTCACCCGCGAAACCAATACCATGCCCCAGTGGGCTGGCTCA
This sequence comes from Tepidisphaeraceae bacterium, assembly GCA_025450555.1. Classification (GTDB taxonomy): domain Bacteria; phylum Planctomycetota; class Phycisphaerae; order Tepidisphaerales; family Tepidisphaeraceae; genus JANWHF01. Next base: position 7,281 of record JANWHF010000157.1, read on the forward strand.
TGCTGGTATTACCTGCGCTACATCGATCCAAATAACGACCAGCGATTCGTCGACCCCGAAAAAGAAAAATACTGGATGCCGGTGGATTTGTACGTGGGCGGCGTCGAGCATGCGGTGCTTCACCTGCTCTATGCCCGCTTCTGGCATAAGGTATTGTTTGATTTGGGGCATGTGTCTACCCCTGAGCCTTTCCAGCGGCTGATCAATCAGGGGCTGATCTTGGGCGAAGCAGAATTGACGCTCTTTAAGACAGCGGATGGCAAGCCAATTTCAGCCGACGATGTCGTCGTCACCGGCGAAGAAGGGAAAAATCTGCAAGGCCATCGCCGAAGTAATGGCCAGCCGGTGAAAGGCGAGCGCATCGACGAAACGCAAGCCGAGAAAGAAGCCAGCCATTATGTTTTGAAATCGGATCCTTCGATTCGGCTTGATGCCCGCAGCTTCAAGATGAGCAAATCGCGCGGCAATGTCGTCAATCCGGACGACATCGTCCGCGACTACGGAGCCGACTGCTTTCGGCTCTATGAAATGTACATGGGACCTCTGGAAGCGCAGAAGCCCTGGAACACGCGCGACATCGTCGGCATGAGCCGATTTCTCAATTCGGTGGCGCGAAACCTGCTTGGCGACGCTGAAGATGGGACATACAAGGTAAACGTCGTTGATGCAGCGATTCCTGAAGCGCTGGATCGCCAGCTTCACCGAGCCATCAGGAAAGTCGGCGAAGATGTCGAAGGCCTGCGCTTCAACACCGCCATCGCGGAACTAATCAAGCTCAACAACGAGCTGACCGGCAGCGGCCCGGTGCCGCGCGGCATCGCGGAGCCATTTGTGCTGATGCTGGCGCCTTTCGCGCCGCACCTGGCGGAGGAATTGTGGGAGGCGCTGGGCCATGCGCAGTCGCTGGCGCGGGAGGCTTGGCCCCCTTTTGACCCAGACAAGCTGGTTGAATCGACTTTGGAGCTGCCGGTGCAGGTGAACGGCAAGCTGCGCGACAAGATCACCGTGCCGGCCGATGCTGATGAGGAAACGATTCTCAAGACCGCCGAAAACGCCGAGAAGGTGAAGGTCTGGCTGAATGGGAAGGTGCTGCGCAAACGGCTTTATGTAGCCGGGAAGCTGGTCAATCTCGTGGTAGGGTAGATTGGCATCTGAAGTAAAAGATGAAGATCTCAGGGGGAATTTGTGAATCCGTCGCGCGTCCGGCGCGATTTTGTTTGAACAAGGGCCTCATGGCAATTGAAACTGAAGCGAAGATGGCGGTGGACAGTCTCGAAGTGGTTCGCACCCGCGTAGTGGAGCGCGGCGGAAAGCTCCTGGCTCGATATTTGGAGACCAATACATTTTTTGATTCCGAAGACCGATCGCTCCTGGCGGCCGACAAAGGTCTGCGCCTTCGTCTCAAGCACAACCGTGACACGAATGAAGAGCATTTCGTCCTGACCTTCAAAGGCCCCCGGCAGCCCGGCGCGCTCAAGACGCGGGAAGAGATCGAAGTGATGGTCGAAGGCGCCGCCGAAGCGGTGCGCCTTTTGGAATGTCTGGGGTATCGCAAGGTGCTGATGTTCGAAAAACGCCGCGACAGCTACGACCTGGAGGGCTGCGAAGTCGAGTTGGATGAACTGCCCCACCTTGGCACCTTCGTCGAAATCGAAGGGCCCGGCCAGGACAGCGTCATGCGCGTCCGCCAGAATCTGGGGCTGGGTGATCGCCCCCTGATCAAGGTCGGTTACGTCTCTCTCCTTGCGGGTTATCTCCAGGAGCGGGGCCAGCAGCAGCGGGAAGTTCGGTTTGGATGAGATCGCGAACCATTTCCGCCCGTTCCGGTACGACATGCAGCCGCCGGAACATCAATTGACGATTGAGTGCCTGGGACATCGGAGAAATCTCCCTGAAGGGAGTGAGATTTCCGGCGTCGCTCAAAATCAATACATCCGCGCTCCGATTGCTCGACTCATCGCCGGGATCAGATTCAAACGCCGCATCGGAAGGCTCGTCGTACAGCACTTCGTACGCGGGATCACCGCCCGCTTTTTGTACTGCATCCTGCGCCCGCACCACAGCGGCCAGCGCATCTGATTCGCACAAATGCGATAGATCGATCGTCTTGTAGAGCCTTCGATACAGCAGCCCCCGGCAAAGGCTTGCCAGCACCGCATCGTCAGCCGACGCCCAGACCTTGAAGCAGTGCATGACCGACACATCATCAAGATCGGTGAATTCCGGAATGCTCAGCCGCTGGCCCAGCAGCGCCTTGATGACCACATGATCGCGCGGCGGCCAGGGCAGCCGATCCTGCACCGCCAGCCGCTTGGCTCGC
>JANWHF010000158.1 GCA_025450555.1 Tepidisphaeraceae bacterium
CACGCTGATCATGCACAGGCCCTTGTTGTTCTCGATGAAACCCATCCCGCCCATGTTGCAGGCCAGGCAATAGACGGTGTCCATGCCTTTGACCGCTTCGAAGGCGCGATCACGAAGGTTCAGATCCGCAACGATGTTCTCGGCTCCAGGATGGACCTGATACCACTCGTTCGTCGGCTTGATATCGATGCAGCGGACTTTGGAATAGCCCTCGGCCAGAAGCTTTGCGACCAAGTGCCCGCCAATAAATCCACCACCGCCGCAAACGACTGCTGTCTTGCTCATTTTTTCCTGCCGCTCCATGTACGAAATGGCCCATTTCCACCTGACTGCACGACATGTCCTGCAAGTGGAAACGCTGCCAGCGTCATTATGAGCTACGGTTGGGTCGAATCAAGGTTTGCAGTCTTACCGGGACCCGGCTGCCCGACCTTATTGGCGGCTTAAACGGTCTGAACGGATTGGCCGCGCGCACCCGCACGAGTGTGGGAGCGTTACGTCCGATAATCTTCAGGTCCGCGGTGCTTTTCCGCGATTGGCTTCGAACCATTCGATCGTCTTTTTCAGCCCCACTTCGAACGGGGTCTCGGCGACGAATCCGAGCTTTTCCTTGGCGGCCGTGACATCCAGGCATCGGCGGGGCTGTCCATCGGGTTGTGACGTGTCCCAAGTGATCTTTCCTTCAAATCGGCACAAGCGGGCGATGAGATGGGTCAGATCGCGAATAGTGATCTCGCGCCCGCTGCCGAGGTTGATGGGATCGGGCGAATCATATTTCTCCATCGCAAGCACCAATCCCTTGGCACAATCTTCCACATAAAGGAATTCGCGACTGGCTGAACCGGTTCCCCAGGCGATAATTTCGCGGTCGCCGCGCTCGCGGGCTTCGACGCATTTGCGAATCAGGGCGGGGATTACATGGGACGATTGGAGATCGAAGTTATCGCGCGGGCCATACAAGTTGACCGGCAGCAGATAGACGGCATCCAGGCCATATTGCTGGCGGTAGGCCTGGCACATGACCAGCAGCGCCTTCTTGGCCACGCCATAGGGCGCATTGGTCACTTCCGGATATCCATTCCAGAGGGTCGATTCCTGGAACGGCACAGGCGTGAGGTTCGGATAGGCGCAGATCGTTCCGACCTGCACGAATTTCTTCACGCCATTTTTGCGGGCTCCCTCGATGAGATGAATGCCCATTGCCGCGTTGGCAAAAAAGAATCTGCCCGGATTGTGGCGATTGGCTCCAATGCCGCCGACTTCCGCTGCCAGGTGCAGCACCACGTCAGGGCGCTTCTCGGCATAAAGGCGCTCCACATCCTGCTGCTGCGTCAAGTCATATTCCTTGCGCCGCGGGACGGTGATCTCGTTGTAGCCGCGCGCCTGGAGCATCTCCACGACAAAGCTGCCCAGGAACCCGGCGCCGCCGGTGACGAGGATTCGATCAGAAGGGGAGGGTTTCATCGATACAGCCCTATTGATGGCGCAATGATTGTAAATGTAGAAAACGCATGGATGCGACAAAAAGAGCCGCGCACGAAGTAAGCGGATTTGGGCGAGCCGGCGCGGATTATGCGAAAAGCGCAGCGCGCGACTAATCCGCTTACTTCGTGCGCGGCTCTTTTCAGGTTGCTTTCGATCTTTTCTCCTGCTCGGCAATTAATTTTTCCCGCCGAGCGATGTCCCCGTCGCTGTCGATCATCATCTTGACCAGCCCCTTGAAAGTCACCCGGGGCTTCCATCCCATCGCATTGCGCGCCTTGCTGGAATCTCCCAGCAACAAATCCACTTCCGCAGGGCGGAAATAGCGCGGATCGACGTCGACATATTTCTTCCAATCCAGATTCAGCAACGCAAAGCATTCATCGAGAAACTCGCGCACTGAATGCGTTTCGCCAGTCGAGATCACAAAATCGTCCGCCTGCGGCTGCTGAAGCATCATCCACATCGCCTCGACGTAGTCGCCGGCAAAGCCCCAGTCGCGCTTGGCATCCAGATTTCCCAGGAACAGCTTGCCCTGCAGGCCTTCTTTGATGCGCGTGGCGGCGCGGGTGATCTTGCGGGTCACGAATGTTTCGCCGCGCCTTGGGGATTCGTGATTAAAGAGAATGCCATTGCAGGCATACATCCCGTAGCTTTCGCGATAATTCACCGTCTGCCAATAGCTGAACACTTTCGCACACGCATAAGGGCTGCGCGGATGGAAAGGCGTCGTTTCCTTTTGCGGCGTCTCGACCACCTTGCCATACATTTCGCTGCTGGATGCCTGGTAAAAGCGCGTGGGAAGGCGCGTATCGCGAATCGCTTCCAGGAGGTTGATCGTTCCGAGGGCGTCGGTCTGGACGGTGTAGACGGGCTGGTCGAAGCTCACCCGTACGTGGCTCTGCGCGCCCAGGTTGTAAACTTCATCCGGCTGAACGCGGGTGAGAATCTCGCGAAGTCCGGTGCCATCGACCAGGTCCCCGTAATGGAGAAACAGTTGCGCCTTGGGATTGTGCGGATCGACATAAAGATGTTCGATGCGATGGGTGTTGAAGGAACTGCTTCGGCGAACGATGCCGTGCACTTCGTAATCTTTGGCCAGCAGAAACTCGGCCAGATAGGACCCGTCTTGTCCGGTAATCCCGGTGATCAATGCTCGTTTACGGCTGCTTGCCATAGCCCATCCTGTTTCAAAGACCGCACACCGGGCGGCCGAGTTACTTAAAATCGAGGCGAAAGTCTATCCGCCTGTCCCAGCAGCGACAATCCAGCGATGTAGCACAGCCGCCCTCGGCTGTGTTCGACCGGAGGTCAAAGGCTTTTGTAACGAAACATAGCCGAGGGCGGCTGTGCTACATAAAATGCCAGGACAACTCGCCGCGGTGGACGGCTTTCTCCAAACCTTCCATATCGCATCTTTGCCGTTGGTCAATTGTCGAGCGGAGTTTAGACTAAGCTACATTGTCGCCGCTTTGGAATATCGGCTAAAAACTCGGACCAGCCATGACGCAAAATGATCCCCCCGTTAATCCGCAAGGCCTGCCAAGCCAACCCGATGCATCTGCTCCAAAGGCCAAGCCCGCGCCTCCGCCTCGTAAACGAAGCTGGCTGCGGCGGGTGCTTTATGTGATTGTTGCCCTGATCGTGCTGCTCGTCATCGTCGTGCTGCTCATTCCCACGATCGCGAGCACCGCCTGGATCCGATCGATCGTCGTCAATAAAGTTAATGCCAATCTCAATGGCCACGTTGAGATTGCAAGCTGGTCGCTGGGCTGGTTTTCTCCACTGGAAGTTTCAGGCGTCAAGGTATTTGACGATCAGAACCGCCAGGTTCTCCAGATTCCTCATGTTGTGAGCCATCTGAGCTTCATCAGCGCCATCTTCGGCAAATACGACATCGGCGAAACGACCATCGACGGGCTGGATTTCAATGCCATCCGCTATGCCGACGGCACGCTGAATCTCGCAAAGCTGGCCAAATCGCAGCCGACCAATGCGAGTTCTGCCTCGTCCGCGCCGGCACCGGAGCCGGCGCCAAACAGCAATGAGAAAAGCACTTCGGCTCCCCCAAAAGCGGAGGACCAAAAGAAATCTTCTCTGCAAATCAGTGGCGAGCTGAAAGTTACCAATGCGCGGGGGACGATCGAAATGGACACGATCAATCCCGACACCCATCAGGAACAGCATCAGATGGGGAATTTCTCCAACAAGCTGCTGGACGTCGTCCTGCGGCCCGCGCCGTCGATGGCCGATGGAGTGGCCAAGGTGCAGATTGATCAGCTCTCGGCAGGGCTGCCGGGCGTACAGCTTGTGATCAATGGAAACGTCGATGATTCGGCCGGCTCTACCCGGCTCGACAAGATGACGGCCGATCTGACTTACGATGCCTCCAAGCTCTGGCAATTCATCTATCCGTCGCTCTCGAAGGCCGATCAGGAGCGATATAAGGATGCGAAAGTCACCGGCAGCTATACCAAGCGGTTTAACATCGGCGGCAGCTTTAAGCCGGGTAACGCGGCGGCAATCGCAGGTATCGTTGCCAGCGGCGATTTGGCCATCGACTTGTTTGATTCCAGCGGCGTGACGATTCAAAAGCTCGATATCCCGATTCTTCTGAAGGATGCGGTTTTGTCGCTCGTGCTCGCGGATAAGCCGGCCGGGCAAAATTATGCGCCGCCAGCGGCCTGCAATGGCGGAACGATTGATCTGGGTGGAATCTCGGTCGATCTGAAAGAGACGGGGCAGAAGGATGGGCACATGAGATTGAATGTGCCGGCGGGCAAGCGATTGATGACCAATGTAAGCCTCAACCCGGCCTTCGCTCATCTGTTGGGCGACTACATCAACAATACGTTGTTTGCCAATGCCGAGAACGCGGCCGGCATGGTCGATTTGACGATCAACAGTTGCACCGGCTTTCCACTCGATAGCTCAATGTTGGAGCAATCGCCGGCCAACACTGGCGCGATCGATCTGACGATTCAGATTCATCGCGTTCAGCTTGGGAACAAGATGCTGAATGACATCAGCCAGCAGGTCGCGACGAACCAGATCTTCGGCGGTCAGACACTGGCGGTTCAAAGCCTGCAGGGTGAAATTCCAGGCATCCACGTGCATGTCGAGCATGGCATAACCAACGAAGACATGACCATGACCTTCGGCCAGGGCGGGCGGCCGTTGAGTCTTAATGGATCCGTCGTGATGGCCACCAAGCAGATGAACATGACGCTTGATCTGCCGTGGCAATTGTTTGGGTTTGGTAAGAATACAAAACAGATGGGGTTCCTGGCCGGCAATGGCATTCAGATTCCGCTGAACGGCACCGTCAGCCAGCCGCAGTTTGACGCCAGCAAAGCGGTGCAAGCCAATCTGCAAAAGGCCCCGGCAGATGTTTTGAAAGGCCTGCTTGGCGGGAAAGACAACCAGCAGGAGGGCGCGACGTCGCAGCCTTCGAATCCGAAGGAAAAGGAAAACCCGCTCAATCAGTTGCAGGATCTATTCAACCAGAATCGCAAGAAGAAATAGAGCGATGTTAAGAAGCCCTGCCCTGGGCCGTTCAAGATCCAGAGCGGCGCTGCGCTCTGCCCTCGGAGTTCTTACGCTCAATTACCCAAGGGGGCGCAATGGACTCCGCCTGAAACTGCTATTCCTTTTTTGCGTCCATGACCGCGGGAAAAGCTGGCCCACCAGCGGGTCGGGAGGTCATCCATCGCATCGGCGCGATGAGCAGCAGGAGAAGTACCGGGCAAGGCGATAGATACTCCAGCCGGCACCTTCAACGCGGCAACGGGCAGCCACAGCCGCGCCATCGGGAAGGTGAGCGGGAGCACAATCACGTCAAGTCCGTCAACAAGAACCACAGCGGCTCCGGAAGCGCAACGCTGCAGGGATGAGGATGAGCGAGCGCCTTATCGCCTACACGCGCGCTGAATGGTTTCTTCCAACCGGGCGAAGTTGACGGGCTTGGTGAGGTGATCGTTGAAGCCGGCCTTGAGGGTGCGTTTGACGTCTTCGTCCATGCCGAAGCCGGTCAGGGCGATGGCGGGCAATTGTTTGCGCAGATCTTTGCGGACGGCTCGGATCAGGTCGATGCCGGTGCCGTCGGGGAGGCCGATGTCGCTCACGAGGATGTCGAAGTCGTCGCGTTGAATTGCCTGCAGGGCGTCGGCGATGGAATGGGTGGTGGTTACCGTGTGCTCGTTGATGGCCAGCAGCCGGGCGAGCACCCGCGCGGTATCGACGTGATCCTCGACCAGCAGGACGCGATAGCCGCTGTCTGTGGATTGGCCATTAGATTCCAGCGGCGCAGGCGAGGCGGGTGTCGCTTCGAGCGACTGCTGTACGCAGGGCAGGGTAACGATAAAGCTGGAGCCTCTGCCCAGGCCATCGCTTTGGGCTTCGATGGAGCCTTGCTGCGCTTCCAGGATGGTCTTGGTAATCGCCAGCCCCAACCCCAGGCCGCCATAGCGTCCGGCGGTTTCCTGTTCGAAAGGCTGGAAGAGCCGGCCCAGCATCTCTGGTCTGATTCCGATACCCGAATCGGTGAACGTGATCTGGACTTTGCCCTGCTGGTCATTGCGCGTGGTAATCGCGATGGTTCCCTCTTCGGGCGTAAATTTCACCGCGTTTTTCAGGATATTCCAGAAGACCTGCTGCAGGCGACCCGGATCGCCCCGGACGAAACATTCGCTTGCGTCCGGGCGCATGGAAAGCTTGATCCGCTTGCCCACGATGTCGGCGCGGTACATTTCAATCACCGCATCGAGCACCTTCTGAACATCCAGGATCTCGGGATTCAGGACAAATTTGCCTTTGGCAATACGCGTCAGATCGAGCAGGTCATCGATGAGTCGGGCTTCCAGATCGACATTTCGGCGGACGACTTCAAGATCGTCGGCGAACTCCTTCGGGAACGAGCGCCGCGCTTCCCACGAGGAGAGCATCGCCAGCACGGGCGTTAGCGGAGTGCGCAGCTCATGGCTGAGAGTCGCCAGGAAATTGTCCTTGGCGATATTCGCCTCTTCAGCTTGTTCCTTGGCCTTGGCAAGGCTGATGGCCGCCAGATGCTGCTCGGTAATGTCCTCGACCATTGCCACCGAACGCTTCCCATCACGGCCGTCCAGTCTTGCGAGGTTGACGCGCACCCACACCGCCGAGCCGTCCTTGCGGACATACCGTTTCTCGATCGTCGCGGTGCGCTGATTGCCGGTAAGCAGTTCGCCCAGACGCCGCCTGCTTTCGGGCAGATCGTCGGCATGGGTCAGATCGAGACAGGACTTTCCGAGCAACTCCTCTTCGCAGTAGCCGACGATCTGGCAGAAGGTGGGATTGACGCGAAGGATCAGGCAATCATCGGCCCGCAACATCGCCACGCCGACGCCGGCCTGCGCGAACATGGCCGACAATTGCTGCTCGCTTTCCCGCAGGGCATCCTCAGTCTGGCTCCGCTCGATCACATCCGCGGCCTGACGCGCCAGGACATCGAAGTTGCTCAGTTCACTCTCGGTCGGCTGATACGGGCGGCGCCAATGCGTTGAGATCATGCCCAGCAGCTTGCCGCTGCGCGAGGTGAGCGGGGTGGATTGCATCGCGCAGATGCCGGCGGTGCGGTAAGCCGCCTTCTGAGTGTCATCAAGACGTTCGTAGCGCGCGGCGTCGGAGATGATGACGCGAGCGCCATCGCGCAGGGTCAGGCCGCAGACGCAGGTGGATTTGCCGCTGACCCATTGCCAGAACCTGGCCACTTCGGGATCGAAGCCGCGTTGCGCCAGGAGCTCCAGCTCACCGGCTTCTCCGCGGTCGGGATGCAAAAGCTGCATCGTGGCAAAATCGGAGTGCATGATCACGGCGGCCGCCTCGACCATCTTTTGATAGATCGCCTGTGGCTGATCCGCGACGATCATTTCCGAACCAAGTGCCGCCAGGGCACGGATGTCGGCTTCGCGGCGTTTGTTCTCGGTGATGTCCACCAGCATGTTGATCCCGCCGACGATATTGCCGACCGAGTCATGCAGTGGAATCGGATAAGGAGTGAACCAGATTCGGCTGCCGTCGGGGCGCTCGGCAATCGCCTCGGCGCCTCGGATGGTGTGTCCCTCCTTCAGGGCAACCGCCATCGGGCACTCGTGGTGCGGCATGCGGGTGCCATCGGGATAATAAAGCTTCCAGGTCACGCACCAGCGATCGCTGCCCAGTGTCGGCCGTCGCCCTGAGAATTCGATGCAGGCGGGGTTGAAGTAGGTGAGATTTCCTTCGGCATCAGTGGTGTAAATTGCGGCAGGTAGCGCGTCGAGGATGTCCCGGAAACGGCCGGCTGTAAGTTGATCCGGATGCGTTGTGCCAGCCAGAAAAACAGCAAGGCCCAGATCGGTTGATTGATCACTGCCTGTTCGCATGGGTTTTGAAGATTATACCCACTCGTCAAAAATATCCGCAACATGCGCCTGAGCAAAAAACCCCGGATGTACAGATTTTCAAAAACGGCTTATGCGAAAATTTGGCGTTGCGGGAGCAAAATCCTCC
>JANWHF010000159.1 GCA_025450555.1 Tepidisphaeraceae bacterium
ATGTAATCGCGGAGATCCTCATTCAGCGGCAGCCGCCACATCTTTTCGCCGGCGGCTTCGCCGGCTTTGATCACTTCTTCCACCAGGGCATCGTCGTTGGTCATGATGCCGGCCATGGTCTTGCCGAGGGCAACCACCACACCGCCGGTCAGCGTCGCCAGATCGACGACAGCGGCGGGCTTGTAGGTTTCAATCCCCCAGGCCAGCGCATCCGACAGTACGAGCCTTCCTTCGGCATCGGTATTGGTCACGTCAACGGTCACGCCGTTGTACATCCGCAGGATGTCGCCGGGGCGATAGGATTGCGAGCTGAGAATGTTTTCCGCGCTGGCGAGGATGCCGACGACGTTGATCTTTGGCTTGAGTCGCGAAAGGGCATACATCAAGCCCAGTACCGCCATCGCCCCGCACTTGTCGAAGATCATCCGGCCCATTTTTTCCGCCGGCTTGATGGAGATGCCGCCGCTGTCAAACGTAATGGCCTTGCCGACGGCCATGAGCGGCGCGGCGCTCTTGGATTTGCTCGAGCTCTTTCCATTTTTTGATGGCTTGCCCGCGCCCCAGTATTCCAGCGCGATCATACGCGGCGGCGTGTTGATGCTGCCGGAGCCGACGGCAAGAATTCCGCCCATGCCCAGCTTCTGCATCTGTTTTTCGTCGAGAACGGTGCATTCCAGGCCCGATTCCCGCGCCATGGCCTGAGCAACCTTTGCAAGCTGCGGCGGGTTGATGTTGTTGCCCGGCCGGGAGGCAATCGTGCGGGCAAAATTCTGTGCTTCAGCCAGAATTCGTCCACGCTCAACGCCTTGCCGCACTTGGCCGGCATTGTCTTTTGAGCCGACGATCGTCAATTCAATCGACTGGAGTTTTTCCGGCTCATCCGATTTCTGGCCGGCGCCCTTGTATTCCTCGAAATCGAAAGCAGCCAGCAGCGCTCCGACCACCGCAGATTCGGCAACATCCAGATCGCTGGTCAATTGCGGGAGCAGAATAGCGGCCTTGGTCAGCCGGCGCTTGCGGGCTGCTTTAAGTGCGAGCCCCGCGCCCTGCCGAATACTCTCGGCAGTCGCGCCCCTGTTCTTTCCCAAGCCGGCAACAATCAAATGCCGAAGCTTTCCGTTTCCGACATCCACGACATCGCCAACGATCTCCTTGGCCTTTCCGCGCACCGCTCCAGCCTTGCGTAATCTCGTAAGAGCAGCGTGATAAGGCTCCGGAATCGATGCGCCAACGCTGGTTTCTTCGGTTGAAAAAACTATGACGGCCTCCACGTTGGATGGAAGCTCATTCCGAACTGCAACTGAAATATCGGTGCTGGTGGGGATCATCCGCGCTCTCCTTTGAGGCGCGGGAGTATAAGGGAAGTGAGCGGGGCGGCAACCGATTTAAGGGAGCGCTTGAAGCAGATCAGTTCAATGCGAGCCGCAATTCGCGGAACGGCCGAACGCTCTTCCACACACCGATTGCCCAGTCGAGATCGGATATATTTTTGAAATAGAGCGTGACGCAGGCGAGCTTGCCGCGGGAGGCGGTCCAGGTGTTCAACCCCCAGTAGGGGTTTTTCTTGTCGCCTTCGGGCAGCAGATACGCATGGCCGCGAATGCCAATTTCATCGCGATCGAACATCTGCACCGGGATTCCCGGCCGACCCTCGATCATTCGTTCGATCGCTTCCTCGGCGGCGGCGTTATTGGTGTTAAAAATGGAAACGTAGACGGTGCGGCCGTTCTGATGAAACATGATGTCGCCGCTGATGGCCTTGCGCTTGAATGAGCCATCCAGCAGCAGGCTCCAGTCGTGGCCAAGCTGCTGCTTGACCAGCCGCGGGCCCTGGTCCTGGCCGCGGATTGCCTGCATATCGGTTGCCAACTTCCGCCGCGCGTCCATACGGTTCTACCTACAATTAAATCCTGCCTCGGTAAAGAACTTCCGGCATGGTCCGCATTTCCATCAGATGCTACTACGTCAGAAATTGGTCAGAGGATCAGGCCGACGGAGCGGCAGGGGAAGATTTCAAACTGGGAAATTTCAAATCTGAAATTTCAAATTTGAGATTTGGAATTGTCGTATGGCGAGGGGATGCATCATGCCGGCCCTTGCGCAGTCACGCCGCGGACCCCGAGCCATTGGCCAAAATAGGGCACCAGCCGCGACAGAGGGGCTTTGTAGTTTTCGCTGAGGCTTTGCGGCCATTCCTGGCCATCCTTAACGCCATTGATGAAGGCCACATAATTTTTTTTGTTCTGCAAAATCATAAAGGTGGTCAATTCCTCGGCCACCGGATATTGCCAGCCTTCGATGTGATCGGTGGTGAAGAAATCGCCCATGTCGCCCTGGTGGTCGCGCAGCCCGCGCTGAGCTGCTTCCCGAACAGCCGCCGGTCGTCCTCGCTGCGGAACGAGCTCTGTCGCGATCGCCTCGGCCAATCCTTCGTTCGCCCAGGATGGCACGCGCGACGGGCCGCGATAGCGATGGACAAATCCATGCGCCGATTCGTGCACCAGCACGTGTGCAAAATCCAGCTCATTGGGCTCGCGATAAAACGCCACGCGAACCGTGCCGTCGCTGACCTGCATGCACATCCCGGCCGTTCCGGTGGCGTTGGCATGCTCGATCTCCATTTCGTATTTGTAGTAATCCTCCTTGTGCGAGAAGACGAAGATGACGGCCTTGCCTCGCCAGATATTGACGCCGGGTTTCACCGCAAAAAGCTCGCTGACGCGGGCATACATTTTGTCCAACAGTAAAAGCCAGTGATTGGCCTCACGCGTGGGAAGATCGGTGTAGAACAGGAAGAACTTCGTCTCGACTCCGGGCATCGGCCTTTGGATTTTTTCAAGCGAGGCGACGCTTGCCTTCTGAAGCTTTTTGACGATTTCGACCTGTTGCTCCGCAGTGAGTGGCGGCCATGGATTTGGCGATTCATCCATGGTGGCCGCATCGCCGTCCTTCGTTTTCATCGAGGCGCGATCAGCGCGCTGCGCGGGAGCTTTCGGCGCCAGCGCCAGGCAAAGCGCAATCAGCATCATCGCGCTGATGCCGCCACAACCCCGAATGCATGGAAGCATGGATTGCGATTATACCCAAATCATCCACCAGCGTGGCTACAATTCGCCCGCCATGCAGAGCCACCGCGAATTGATTGTCGAACCCATCGGGCTGAATCCCGACGCCCTCGCGCGCCCGATCGATTTCAGCGCGCTCTTTGGAAATGACGGCCCAGTCGAATTAGAGATCGGCATGGGCAAGGGAACATTCCTGACCGAGCAGGCCCTGGCGCGGCCGCAGACCAATTTCCTGGGCATCGAATGGGCTAACTGGTATTGGCGTTATGCCAGCGATCGGCTGCGCCGCCACGAATGTCTCAACGCCCGAACCGTTCGAGCCGAGGCGATGTTTTTCATTCGGGAGCATGTGGCTGATGCAAGCCTTGCGGTCGTGCACGTCTATTTCCCCGACCCCTGGCCCAAGAAGCGACATCACAAAAGGCGCCTCATTCAAGAGCCATTTCTCCAGCAGGTCCAGCGGATTCTCGTTCCCGGTGGAAGGCTGCAGGTCGTGACCGACCACGCGGATTATTTTCAGCAGATCGAGGCGGTGGTTACCGCGTCGCCATTGAAAATCATCGAATACAACCGCCCCGGATCCGCCGGTGAAGGAGAATTCGTCGGGACCAATTTCGAACGCAAATATCGTCGCGAAGGGCGACCCTTTCATGCGATTGCGGCGGTGAAGCAGGTTGCTGAATAAGAATAAGCAGCTGTTGTTCGCCAAGTTTAGCCGCGACGCGCTAGCGGAGCGTTTTCCAACAGCGCTTGGAGAAGCGCTCCGCTGTCGCGTCGCGGCTAAACTTGGCTTTCTAAATCTCCAGCGCCCTGACCACCGACCCCTTGGGAATCGGCGGCTCATTTTCTGCTCGAACCAGGATCACATTGGCCTTCGCGAGAGTGAATAAATCCGCTGAGCCTTTCCAATCGAGCGGCGTGATCATCGCGAACTCCGATCGGCTGCTATAAGCCCCGGGGGCGACGGTGCGGATGGCCGGCTGATAAAACTCGCGCGGGCCGTTCACGGTTAAACCGCTGTCGAGCCGACCGGTGAGCCAGCGCTCTTCGACCATGCCGCCGCCGATGCGCGTGAGCAGTCGCGACGCCAGACGCAATGTGCAGACAAACGCACTGACCGGATTGCCCGGAAGGCCAAAGACGTAGCAAAGCTTGGCCGCGTCGGATGCTCCAGAATTCTCTAAAGATGTTATGATCGCGGACGATTCGTTTGCGCCCGCTGGTGCTGCATTTTTCCCGGCAACTCGCTCCCTCGAACCAAACAAAAATGGCTTGCCCGGCTTAATCCGCAACTTCGTGATCTTCATCGCCACGCCGAGGTCTTTAAGAATCAGCGGGACGAAGTCATATTCGCCCATGCTCATTCCGCCGGCGATGAATATGGCGTCGAACTCCAGGCCGCGGACGATCGCATCGCGAATGATCGGCGGCTCATCACGGACAAATCCAAGGTCGGTCACATCGCACCCGACCCGGCGCAGCAGGGCGGCCAGCATCGGCGTGTTAGAATTGCGAATCTGCGTATTCTCCACTGGCCCATCGATTGGCGTCAGCTCGCTGCCGGTACCCAGCACCGCCACGCGCGGTGGCATAAACACATTGACAATCGCGGCTCCGATGCCTGCGGCCACTCCGATCTGCGCCGGGCCGAGGATTGTTCCGCGGCGCAGGACGACCTTGCCCACTGCGCCATCGCTGCCACGCTGTGCGATGTATCGATTGGGCGAAGGGGCGCGCAGGATTCGTACCACTTCACCAGGCGCGGCACGCCTTTCAACATCTTCAACCGGCACGACACCATCCGCTCCATCCGGCAGCGGAGCGCCAGTCATAATTGCCATTGCCTGGCCGGCTTCGAGCGGCGCCTTGGCGCTCTGTCCAGCAGCAATCTCACCGACGCATTGCAACTCCGTGGGCGTCTTCAGAATGTCCTGGCAGCGCACTGCATAGCCGTCCATCAGGCTTTTGCGAAAGGGGGGATAATCGCGATCGGTGCGGAGATCTTCGGCAAGTCGGAAGCCGGCCGAGTCCAGGAGCGGCCGGCGCTGCATGCGCGGCTCAACCGGGGATTGATCGATAATTCGAATCGCCTGCGCGACGGTGAGTAATTCAACGATCCCCGGTTCGACGGGCGAAGCTCCGCTCATGTCGCCGATCTTCAGGTTGCCGGGGCGCAGCGTCAACTTCTCTCGTGTCGGCGCAAAAGGTTGAGGCCACCAATCCGGGCGGATTAGTGGCCTCTACGGGAAGATGTTGAAAAGATTGGAACGCTGCGAGGGAGGGCGAAGATTTATGCAAGCTTGGCGCGAAGCCGGCGAAGAATCGGGAACAGGCCGATCGCCGCGAGCGTCATCAGGCCGCTCCAGGCAGCCGAAGGCAGTGGCACCGCATGCGTCGGCGGAGGCAGAAGCAACAGCATTTCGGGCCGCAGATTGCTGCCGGGGTCGTTGTTGCCCAGCGGATTACCGCCAAGGTTGTTCATGGTCGTGGTGGTCGTCGTGTTGTTCTGGGTGCCGGTTGCAAGGATCCCGCCGACGCGATCGGTTTTGCCATGGCGGAAGCCGGAGAAGCTGGCGACGACCTGCGTGTTGCCTGGGCCCGCCACGAAGTCGGCGGCGGTGAGCGTGGCGGCCGTGGGTCCGCTGACTTTGAAGGCAAAGCTCTTGGTAGCGCCGGCAGCGATGCCATTGCCGTTTGCGCCAAATTTGCCATGCAGCGCCGCGCCGCCTTCGTAGTTGCCATAGGGCTTGGCGATGACGACGCCTTTATGATTGCGATCATCTTTCCACGCGCTTCCCTTCACTTTGCCAAAGGAAGCCGTGTTATCGCCGGTAATATCAAAGGCAAAGCCGGTGAGCTTGCCGGCGCTGGTGTTGTCGAGGTTGAAGGTCAGCGTCTCGGCGACGTTGTCATACGTGACGGTGCTGGTGAAGCTGCCGAGGTTGTGAATGCTGGTATCGCTCTGGACGTTGGCTGTCGAGGTGCCGGCCAGTGCCAGTGAGGGGCCGAGCGAAAGGGCAGCGGCCGCGATGAGTAAGCGTGCGGTCTTCATGGGGTTCCAAGCTCCTTGCGAGGGCGATGTCGGCTATTTATCAGCGCGGACTCTTCCCGCTGGCGCATCAGGGCGCTCTTTTACCGGCTCGTCCTTCGTCGTTGGGTTTGAATGAAAGCCATCGGGCGATCTTGTGCCTCAGGCCAAGTCGCAAGCGGCTGACAAGTGGACTATACCCCACGTCTGAAGGTGTGCCACTTTTGCCATCAGATTTTGCGGACGCTCGGGAACAGCGATGTGAAAACGCCGTGGATGAATCCATATATTCCGGTCCGATAACTCGTCGGGTCCAACAGTCATCGAGCCCGTACATTTGCCCCGCCGCAGCCTGCGTCGTTTTGTATCCATTTTGAAAATATTGAGTTAGACACCAGTTATTGATTCCCCGATCGCTCGGCGGCCACTCCGGTAAAATGGCCCGATTTCAAGCAAAATCTTTCGTCGGCTGCACATTGAGCTCGAGGTTCGGTAAAACCTTGAACGACAAGAGGAAGCAACTATGGAAATTGCAATCTGCTCATACAGCTTTCATCGCACGATGGCCGCTGGTCAAATGGATTTTGCCGGGTACGTCAGCATTTGTCGGGATCTTGGCTGTATGCAGCTCGATCCCTGGAATGCTCATCTTCTGCCGGCAGGGAAGGGGGCCGATGCGATCTGCGCCAGCCGGAATCCGAGCCAGTCGCAGTTCCTTCGGCCGCCCGACATGAAGGAAGTGGATCGGATAGCAGCGATTGCACGCGCGGCAGGTTTACCTTTTGGAACGATGGCTGTGGACGGCGCCAATATCTATGAGGAATCGTCTCAGAAGCGTGTTGAGAATCGCACGCGCGCCTATCAATGGCTTGAGGTCGCCGAGCGGCTCGGCGCTAAACAGGTGCGGATTGACGCTGGCGGGCCGGAGGAATTG
>JANWHF010000160.1 GCA_025450555.1 Tepidisphaeraceae bacterium
CCGGGTGGGCAGAACGTCAACAAGGTGAATACGAAGGCTGAGATCTGGGCTTCGGTCGGCAAGATCGTGGGGTTGAGTGAAGCCGCCGCTCAGCGGTTGCGAGCGATCGCTGGCAAGCGACTGACCCTTCAGGATGAGATTCACATCGCTGCCGATCAATCGCGCTCGCAGGAGCGCAATCGCGAGGAGGCAATCAGCCGGCTGGCGGTGATGGTTTCAGCCGCGCTGCACGAACCCAAGCCCCGGCGAAAGACCAAGCCCTCGCGGGCGGCCAAAAAACGCCGCGTCGAAAGCAAACGAAAACGAGGTCAAATCAAAACGAGGCGACAGGGTCGTGCGGACGTGGATTAGGCGCATTGAAAGAGCCGCGCACGAAGTAAGCGGATTTACGCGCTGTCGGGGCCAATCCGCTTACTTCGTGCCCGGCTCTTTTTCTCAGCAGGATGACGTTCCTAACCTTCAATCCTCGTCGCTGAATTCCTCTTCGTCGTCATCGTAGTCGTCGTCATCGTCGTCGTCTGGATTGTCGTACTCGTCCTCTTCGTCTTCGTCATCGTCCTCGTCATCATCCTCTTCGTCTTCCTCATCCTCGTCGAATTCTTCTTCGTCTTCGTCTACTTCCTCATCTTCGTCTTCGTCTTCTTCCTCATCTTCTTCATCTTCATCTTCGGCGTCGTCGCCCGCTTCCTCTTCCTTTTCTTCATCCTCTTCCTCATCGCGAGCGCGACGTTTGGCGCCCACGAAAGTCGTGTCGTCTGAAAAAGGATCGAAAGGCAGATTCTGAAGGACATCGACTGGTCCGCCCATGAGCTCCGCAACAGAGTCGGACAAAAGCAATTCATCGCCAATCATGACAGTCTTCATAAAACTTCCCTGTAGGGGTTCACGGGACAAGATCAGCAGCTATGCCGCGCTACATTCGCCGCGGCGCGCGTATCAAAACCGGGAATTCATCCGCTTGTCAACGGCGATTTCCCGCCGGTCGGCTCGATGCGGGTGCATTCAAGCGACATGGTCAAAAGTGGTCGGGGTTTTAACGATGGAGGCAGGCCCAGTCAAGGGAAAACTGCACGGGCAAAACATTACCCCAGCTTCTTCCGCCGAAGCAGTAGCGCGTTTCCAATAACCGTTACATCCGACAGTGCCATCGCGGCGGCTGCAACAATTGGATTGACCAAGCCGACTGCAGCAAACGGGATCGCCAAGACATTATAAATGAAGGCCCAGAAGAGGTTCTGGCGAATGGTTCGCATGGTCGCGCGCGAGAGCAGAATGGAAGCGGCCACGCCCTTCAGGCTCCCGCCGACCAATACGATTCCGCCGGTTTCGCGTGCGACGTCCGATCCGCCGCCGATGGCGATCCCCAGGTCGGCCGCGGCCAGTGCTGGCGCATCGTTAATGCCATCACCAACCATGGCGACGACCATTTTGCGGGAATTGGGCTCTGATGAGCCATTTTGAATCTCCCGAATGACAGCCGCCTTACCATCAGGCTTCACCTGCGCGCGGACGGCATCGATCCCGACCTCTTTGGCGACCTTCGCCGCGGCACCGGCATGGTCGCCGGTCAAGAGCATCGTCTTCAGACCCATCGCATGCAGTCTCGCAACGGCATCAGCAGAATCTTCCTTAAGCTGATCGGCGATAACGATCGTCCCCAGCGGCTGGAGCTTTCCGTCGCCGCTCCTACGGGCAACCGTGACCAACGTCGATCCCGAATCGGCCTGCGCGGGTGAAGAAATAGGTTGCCCATCACCAAATCGTGACAGCAAATCATTGTTCCCGATCAATACATTCGTCGCCCCGACCTTGGCGGCCACGCCCTCGCCGGCATAAGTGTTGAATTCTTCCAGCGGCGAAATCGCCACGCCCAATTCCCTGGCCCTATTAACAATGGCTTGAGCCAGCGGATGGCTGCTGTACTGCTCTGCGGACGCCGCCAGGTTCAGGATCTGCTGATCCGATGCGCCATCCAAGGCAATGATGTCAGAAACCACGGGCTTCCCGCGCGTCAGCGTGCCGGTCTTGTCCAGAACGACGGTGTTGACACGCTCTGCATTTTGGATGGCATCGATATCGCGAATCAAAATCCCATGGCGGGCTCCCAACCCTGTTCCCACCATCACGGCTGCAGGAACCGCTAACCCAAGCGCGCAGGGGCAAGCAATGATCAACACGCTGCACACGGCTTTGGCCATGGCGGCGGCGGTCTGCCCTGCCGACCAGTGATGTCCGTGAGCCCAGGCGAACCAGCCGATGGCCGTGATCAGCGCAATGCAGAGCACCGTCGGCACAAAGATTGAGGCGACGCGGTCGGCCAGCTTTTGAGCCGGCGGCTTCGAAGTTTGCGCGTTTTCCACCAGCTTGACGATCTGCGCGAGGGCCGTGTCCTGGCCGACTTTCGTGACGCGCACAATCAGCCGGCCATCATGGTTGAAGGTCCCGCCGATCACTTCGTCTCCAGGCGCGCGCAATACGGGAAGCGGCTCGCCGCTGATCATGGATTGATCCACGCTCGATCGACCCTCGATGACCACGCCATCGGCGGCGATGCGATCGCCGGGACGGACGAGGATGCGAACGCCGATTTCGAGACTCGTTGCGGGAACCTGTTCGAACGATTCTTGCTGATGATCAGTCGCGGCCGACGCAGATTTCAGTCGAAGCGCCGTCGCCGGCGCGAGATTCATCAATTCGCGAATTGCCCGGCCAGCCGATTGTCGCGCCCGGGCCTCGAGCCAGTGCCCCAGGCTGATCAGCGCGAGCAGGCCCGATGCTTCCATGAAGTACAGCTCGTGCCCCATCGGCGGGCGCCAGGCGCCGGCAAGTCCGCCGACAAAAAAGGTGAGGCTATAGAAATAGGCCACGCTGGCCCCCATTGCGATGAGCGTGTCCATGTTGCTGGTTTTGTGTTTCAGCGCCGCCCATGCACTGGCGTAGAACTTGCCGCCGACATAGATCAGCGCGATCGTGCTCGAGACCAGCGCGGCCCAGCCGAGCCAATCAGCTTGAGCGAGCGCGTGTACATGCGAATGGGTCAACATTCGCAGCCAATGCAACAGCTCGACCGGCAGCCAAAGCGCAACGCCGATCGCGGCGCGCCATAACCATGAAGAGGCTTCCTTGGCCTGACGTCCGATGCGCTGTTTCTGGGAATCGGCTGAGAGTGGCGTCGTATCGGCCGGTGTTGCTGGATATCCGCCTTCGGCAATCGCGCCTGCCACTTGGCCGGGATTCGTCTTCGAAGGATCGAATTCAATGCTGGCCCGCCCCGTGGCAAGATTCACGCGGCAATCGCGCACGCCGGCCACCGAGCGCGCCGACTTTTCGACATGGGCGACGCAACTGGCGCAGTTCATCCCCGATATGTCGATCGTGGCTGTGGCAATTGATCCATCCGAGGCATTCCGCATGCCACAATGATATGAATGATGAGTTGACCTTTCTTCCGTGCTCAAACAGGACAGGCCAATGGAAAACGGCCCTGAGCGCTCATTGGGCGCTCAGGGCCGCTTGCGTAGGAACGAATTGGCAATGCGACGGCGGCGGTTCAGCGGCCGCCTGCCGGGGCATGCGCTCAGCGCGATCTTTTTCAGACCCGGCGCTGACGTGGACGGGCGCTTTGCAGGCGCTGGCTGGCACCGCCCAGCATGGACAGCATGCTGCTAAAGCTCAACGGCGCACCCGCACGACGCCGGCGCGGAACAGGCGTCCGGCGAACCTTGGTGCGGCCACCCATCGCTTTTCTGCGAACCATTCGATTACTCCTTTCCTACAAAACCCCATCGAACGAGGGACAGGGTAAAGCGGACGGGATCGCAGGCCAACTTTTGCCGAACTTTCGCGACAGTCCGATAAGTTTCAGGGGCCATTGTCCAGCCACTCGATTTGGATGTCGTAATCCCAGTAGGGGAAATAGAGGTTCTTGCCGTCGATCTCGACTTCGCCGCGCTGGAAGTCGAGGGGCTCGCTGCGGAGCGACGCCTTGGCAGGCACCAGCGGCGATCCGTAATCTCGATTGACAATCATCCGGTATGAATCCTGATGACCGAAGTAGAATTCGCGGATCTTCAGATCGTCGCTCGGGCGCAATCCGTAGGAGGCATCAACCGGCAGCCAGCCCCATGGCTCGATGTAGATTTCGCACCAGTCATGCATGTCCCAGCCGACCCGCTTGGTTTCCCAACCGGTTTGCCAGCGGGCAGGAATGCCCGCGCAGCGGCAGAGCGTCATGAAGAGCATCGTCTGAACGCCACAATCCCCCCGCCGGCTGGTCATGGCTTTCTTCGACAGGCTCGGGATGGTGCAATATTCGGCCTCGGCGTTGTAGGAGATGTTCTTCGCGACCCATAGAAAAATCCGGTGGGCGCGCTCCAGCGGATTTGCTTCATCGCCTTCGATTTCCGCTACGGTCCTGCGGATTTCGGGCGTGAACTGGATATGCGGCAGCCGCTCGCCCAGATTCCCCTGCGAATAATCGGCCGGGAGAGGTCGGGCCTGACTCTTGTCCAGCAGCGGATACCAGGCGCTGGCGGTGAACTCGTAAACAGCACTGAAGGTGATCGGCTTTGCCGGATCGTCCACCTGCTGCTCAAAGTAAATCGTTCGCTGCGGCGCGCCGGTCAGCGGATATTCACCGCCAGCGACGGGTGCAATCGTCGTTGGCTGCGTCGTTGCGCTGATTAACTTCACGTTGGTCTGCTGGCGGTATTCCTGGGGAAAAGGGAGCCAGGCGCGCACGGTCGCGCCATGCTTCATTCCCGGCGCAGTGGATGGAACCGTCACTGAAAAATGAACCCGATGCCGGATCGGTACGACCTGCCGACGGCCGGTGCGCTCGGCCTGGGCAATCACCCGCGCCAAGTGCTGCTCCAGCGTCCAGTCGGCCGGGGCATCGCTCGTTTTTCGCCTTCGAATGGCATCGCCGCAGAACCGGAACACATTGGATGGCTCGCGACCGAAATAGGCGACGTTACCGTCAATGATTCGATACTGCACCTGCCCCGCGCGCCGCCAGGCTTCCAATTCATCGAGGGTCGCATCGGGAATAGCCGTCTGAAGTTTGGTCAAAAGCTCGGCAGCGGACAGGCGGTAATCTCGCCGCGTGCGGGCGATGATTTCGATCGCCTCCTGGCGCGCGCGCTGATCGCCGCCAGGCGCTTTGAGGAGCCGCTCTGCATCCGAAAAGTGGCCTTGTTCCATCATCGCTCGCGCTTCGACCACAACTGGATCATCGGAGGTGAAGGCCAGTGATGCGCCGCTTGGCTGCGGCGCGGCGACGGCGCCTGCGAGGGTGTCAGATGCCATGATGAGATAGGTGATGAAAAGTGTGATGATAAGGAATGAAAGGACCCGCCCCACTCCCCCACGACCCGCGACTCGATTCAGGTGCGCGTGCATGGGCGCAAGTATACCAATGCGATTGGGAATGCGCACTGGAAGGCGTCCCAGGCATTCCTCCTGCGACGACGGGAGTGGAGCAAAAAAAGAGCCGCGCACGAAGTAAGCGGATTGGCGCACCATCGCGTGATTCCGCTTACTTCGTGCGCGGCTCTTTTCGACCATGTACTGTCGGTGCGTGCCATTTATCCCACGAATTCTTCGACAACTTGAAGGATAATCGCGCTCTTACTGCTCGCGGGCGAAATACTCTTGCTCCAGGGCTTTGAGCTTATCCGTAAGTTTCTTTATTTCCGCCTGAAGCTTTTTGCCGCGGGAGGCGTCTTTGAAATGTTCCGGATCGGCAAAGCTGGTTTGGCATTCGGCCATGGCAATTTCCGTCTCAGAGATCTGCTGCTCGAGTTCCTTGAGCGTCAGCCGGCCGAAGGGACGCGCGTAAGGGTTATCCTTCCGATTGCTCTCCTTCGTTTCTCTGGGTTGCGCGGGTTTCGACTTCGCCTTGGGCGCGCTGGCCGACGACCGCTCGGTCTTTTCCTGCTCGCCTTGAGCGCGCTCTTTCTGCTTGCGCACCCAGGCCGAATAGGTATCGGGAAAATCGACGATCCCTGGCGGCTGAAGAATCAACAATCGCCCAGCCACACGATCCAGAAAATATCGATCGTGGCTGACGCACATTACCGTGCCTGGATAGCCCTTCAGCGCATTTTCCAGCGCTTCGCAGGATGGAATATCCAGGTGATTGGTCGGCTCATCGAGCAGCAGAACGTTGGGCGAATCGAGCAGGAGCTGTGCGAGCCGAACGCGCGCCCGCTCGCCGCCGCTGAGCAAGCCGACCGGCTTGTGTACATCGTCGCCGCGGAAGAGCATCGTGCCCAGCACGTTGCGGACATCCTGATCTTTGGCTTCCCGACCGGCTGCCACTTCTTCAAAGACGGTGCTATCAGGATCGAATTCGTCCAGCCGCTGGTCGTAGTAGCCGATGTTCAGGTTCGCGCCCCAGCGGATGTCGCCGGCATCGGCGTCTTCCTGCCCCAGCAGCACCTCCAGCAGCGTGGTCTTCCCTGATCCATTGGGGCCAATGATTCCAATGCGCTCGCCGCGCTTGATGTCAAACTTGAGGTGGCGCCACAGCGTCGTGATGCCATAGGCTTTGGAAAGCTCGCGCACGTTGAGCACCTGATCGCCGGCGCGCTGATCGGTGTTCAGGGCCAGATTGATATGCCGTTGCGTTTCGACCGACTGCACCAGTTCGCCGCTGGCCAGCAGTCGATTGAGCCGCTTTTCGCGTCCCTTGGCTTCCTTGCTGCGCTGGCCGGCGCCGAATCGGCGGATGAATTCCTTCTGCTTATCGATGTCGGCCTGCTGCTCTTCGAATTGACGGCGCTGCGTCAGCTCGGCCACTTCGCGCTGCTGCACGAAGGCCGAGTAATTACCGGGGTAGCTGTTGAGCTGGCATTGCGTGAGCCAGACGATGCGTGTCGCCAGGCGATCGAGCAGATATCGATCGTGGCTGATGAGCATCACCGCGCCGCTGAAACCCCCCAGGTACTTTTCCAGCCATTCAATCGCGGCCAGATCGAGGTGATTCGTCGGCTCATCCAGCAGCAGCAAGTCCGGCTCACTGATCAGCAGCTTGGCCAGCGCCAGGCGCGATCGCTGCCCGCCCGACAATGTCGAAACCTTCTGCTCCCAGCTCTCGCGCGTCAGCCCGACGCCCAGCAGCGTCGCTTCGAGCTTATGCCGCCAGGCATATCCGCCGGCCAGGTCGAAATCGTGCTGAACGTCCTGGTATTTCTGGAGGACTTTATCGAGAGCTTCGCCGCTGACGTGGGCCATCTCATGCTCGAGCTCGCGCATGCGATGCGAAAGATCATGGAGCGTGGCAAAGGCCAGTTCCGCTTCATCCACGACCGTGTTGGATTCGTCGAATTTTGGATCCTGCGAGAGATGGCCGACTTTTGTGGTCTTGGCAATGCCGACGGTGCCGGCATCGACCATGAGATCGCCGGTGATGACTTTGAAGAGCGTGGTTTTTCCCGAGCCGTTGGATCCGATGAAGCCCAATCTCTCGCCGCGCTCGATGTTCAGATTCAAATGATCGAACAGAACGCGCTTGCCGAAGGTCTTTTCGATATTGGAGAGGGTGACGAGTGACACAACTTGAGCTTAGGACTCTTCGCGGATACCTCGCGAGAAACACTTTCCTCAGCCGAGTTTAGCCGCGACGCGACAGCGGACCGCTTTGCCTACGCACTCGGAAGCGCTCCGCTATCGCGTCGCGGCTAAACCTGGCGAGCCAGCACTACTCGGCTGACCCAGGGGGTTCGGCAGACTACAGGAAAATCAGCCGCGTTGCGAGGCCGTCTGAGCGGTGGGCGATCCCACCATCGCGGCCTTCAATGCACGCAAGCCGATCCCGGTAAGGATCACCGCGACCAGGGCCGGCACGATGACCGTTGCCATCATGATCAGCGACGCCTCGATCATCGCATCATAGCGCACCATATGCACCCACGTCATCAGCGTTGGAGTCAAAACCTGCGGATGTTCGGGCATCAGCAGCACGGTTGCCGGCACTTCGGTCATCGACAGCGCGCCGACCACCAACCCACCGGCAAGCAAGGTCGGCCAAGCCAGTGGCCAGATGACCCAGAATGCAGTTTGAAAGGTGCTCGCGCCATCGGCCGACGCCACGTCGCGCATTTCCCGCCAGGGGCGCGTCCAGGTGGCCCGACCTGCCGCTAAGGCGAGCCATCCGAAGCGACCGGCATAGGCGATCAACGGAACGATCGACGTGTCATAGCCCCAGTACAGGCCGGGGCGATTCCAGATGCGGATGAGGGCGATCGCGAGTAATTGTCCGCCGATCAAAAAGCTCGCGCCAGCCAATGCCAATGATCCGCGAATCCATCGCCCTGCCGACGAGAAGCCGGCGATCAGCGCGAAGGCCGAGGCTTCAACCGCCACCAGAATCGCCCCCTGGACCTTGGGCCCAAACTCCTTCCACATCGTCCATGGAGAAAGCGGCACGTAAAGCGAGCGAATCAGCGAAAGCACCGGCACGCCAATGTTGAGCAACAGCAGCGCAATCGTGATGGCCACGGTCACCTTCGACACATCCAACACCGGCGGCCAGTCTCCGGTGGCAACCGTCTCGGAGCCGGCCGTCTGCCCGGCGCCCCAAGCGGCAGCAATCGCTAAGAGGATGGTCACCGCTAAGAGCGGCGCGGCCGTCGCCACTGCCGCGGCAGCGCGCTGAGGCTGATCGGAAGACGCAAATCCTCCGCCCAGCGCGCCGGATTGCGTGATTGAATTGTCGGGTGAGCTCATCGCGCCGGTATCGAAGACCATCCGCACTTCGGTCGCCACCACGCTGATTCCGGTCGGCTCATAGACCGCAAATTCCTGCGTCGCCAGGATCGTGACGATCGCCAGAGAAGCGATGATCGGCC
Organism: Tepidisphaeraceae bacterium; assembly: GCA_025450555.1. GTDB lineage: Bacteria > Planctomycetota > Phycisphaerae > Tepidisphaerales > Tepidisphaeraceae > JANWHF01. The sequence goes on from JANWHF010000160.1 coordinate 8,853, forward strand.
CCAGAAGCTGGCGGAAGGTCACCCAATGCAGCGCGCCATCGAGCACCGCCTGCTGTTGCACGTTGCTATCCATCCGGCGAAGCGCCAAGCCGATCAAACCGGCGGGCACCGCCCATAGCCAGGCAGCGAGTGACCAGATGCATCGCAAAATGTCGGCTGCTCCATTGGGGCGAAAGGTGATTCCCCAGGGCAGCACGAGATGCCGATACATGCGAACAAACTGCGCCCAGCCATAGGCATACGAGAGCGATGGCAGCAGCAGTGCCGCGGGAAGGAGCACCCACAGCAGCCGGGCGATCATGCCTCGACCTCGCCCAAGCACATAACCCGCGGGCAGGCCCATGGCCGTCGCGATGATCGCGACTGTCCCGTTATAGAGCAGCGTTCTTCCCAGCAGCTCGAAGCGAAACGCGCTCAACGAAAGCTCGGCCCGCACCTGCGGGTTGGCTGCCACCGTCCAGCACATCCAGTACAGCGGCAGAACGCTGCACAAGGTCAATACAAAGACCGCCGGAAACGCCACGAGAATGGACGATCGATCTTTCTTGAAAGACAACGAACCCCTCCAGTGGGGAATGCTACACACTTCTTTTCGCGCCAGACCATACTCGTTTCACATCCGTCCATCCAGAATCGCGGTGATCTCTCTTTGCGCCTGGGCGTAGACTTTCGCAGCTTCGCGATAGTCGATTTTCATCGCCTTGATCTCCTGGCCCGCGCCGCCGCGGACGCTCCAGCGGGCGTATTTCATGTCGATGAGCATCTGCTCGACCTGCTTGCTGGCCAGGAAATCGATCAGCTTTTTGGCCGCCTGCTCGTGGTGCGTGCCGCGAACCAGGCCGATCGTCGTCGGCATGGCCAGCGTTCCAAACGTGGACTGATCGGGAACGACCATCGAAAGCTTGCCGCCATTGGCGGCGGAATTGGACACATCGTCGCTGTCGGTCAGGCCGAGCGAATAGACGCCATTGCCCACTTGATCCGCTACTTCCGCATTTCCGCCCAGCGCGGCAATCCCGTTGTCGTGCAGTTTGTGGAAAAAGGCGATCGTCTTGTCTCGCCCCCAGTAGACATACAGGGCCGCCACGTGCGCGCCGGTGGCGCCGGCAGTCGGTCGCGAGATGCAGATCTTGTTTTTCAGTCGCGGGTCGGCCAGGTCTTCGATCCCCGTGATCGGAAACGGGGGCGGCGGGGTGCTCACCGCCAGCACGCGAGCCCGAAGGCCGATCCCCGTCCAGTAGCCTTGCGGATCTTTGAACTCCGGCGGAATGTCGGTGCCGGTGGTGGGGGAATAAGGCTCGAGAATATTTTCCGAAGCCAATCGCGTGCTCAAAAAGGCTTCGCTCCCCCACCAGACATCCGCGCGCGGATGAGCCGATTCAGCCTCGAGCTTCCCTGCAAGTCCGACGGACTTCGATGATTCGATGTCATACTGCACGGCAACGTGAATGCCGCTCTGCTTCTCGAACTCGGCAAAGACCTTGCTGGCATAAGGTTCATCCACGCCGCAGTAGACGATGATTTCCTCCGGCTCCGGGCCGTGGTTGCACCCGGCCGGGATGATCGCCAGGCCGAGTGCGAAGAGGGTTAGTAGTATCTTCAATTGTCGCATAATGCCCAGCCTTTCACCGCAACTGGCTCTAATTTCCGCGATTATGCGGATTTGAGTCAACCATAATGCGAGGACGGAGAGGCCGCCACGGATTGCTCAAGAAATGTGCGAAGGCCGTCGCGCAGTTTCTGCACGGCATCTGAAATCTGAGATTTCAAAATTTGAGATTTGAGATATTTGAGATTTGAAATCTCAGCTCATTGCCGGCAGCGCAGGAGGGTCATGATCGCAAACGAAGTCCCATACGGCTTGTGATAATCCCACATCGGATAATCCCACCAGGAGCCATCCTCTTCCTGGTGCGGCAGGACGCTGTCTACGATGAAGGTCTTGTATTTGCCGCGCTCCGAAGGCTCCAGTGCATCCAGCAGACACGCCGCATAGTAATGGTCGAAGTAATAGTAGTAGCCGGAAATCTGATACAGCGCTTCGTGAGGCCAGAGATGCTTGCGTCCATTTTCCAGAAACGCATGTTCCTTGATGAACATATCCAGCCCATCGCGAATGTTCTTTTCCGTGGCGAGCTTCGAATGCCACAGCCACAGCGCGTAATTGGCAGGCTGCACGCGCCCTGATGCCCCGCGCGGCAAATTGGCCGGCAGCTTCGCGGTGCGGGGGTAGTATTTGAACTCGCTGGAATACATGAACGCGCCATCGGGGATGCGCATCTGTTCGAGCTGGAAGATCGTGTGCTTGAGCAGCTTTTCGGGGAGCTTGATGCCGGATTTTTGCGCCTCCCACAGCGCCACCAGGCCCGCGGCACTGCCGAAGCTCGTTGGCCCGCCGCCGGGAACTGCTGTGTTGTAATCGAAATCGTAATAGGCCCACCCGCCCATATACGTGGCGTATTCTTCCATTTCCTTGAGGTTGCGCTCGAGCACCTTTCGGATGCGCGGATCGTTGTTGTGCCGCATCTCGATGGCGAGCGTATGGACCATGTAAATGTGGGCCCATGTATTGTAGATGAGGGTGCCGTCGTCGCGCCGGGCATCGGTGCAGGTCAGCAGGTATTCCAGACCTTTGTCGTGCGCCCTTTTTTCACCTGCTTCGCGCAGCGCCATGACGCAGAGCGCGCTAGTGCCGATGCGGAAGGCATCGTGGGAACCCGGGACCATCGACATGATTTCGGAGCCGCGCGTTTCGGTGCCGGTGCCCCAGGAGCCATCGGGATTCTGGAAGCCGACGAGGAATTTCACGCCTTTGTCGATGGCTTTTTGGATTTGCTCGTTAGACGGTTGCGTGGTCGCCGGTGGACCAGCGAACGAAGGTACTGCTGCAAGCAGGAGGAGAACAAAAACTAATCCAATTGCGCGATTGGTCATCAAACACCCGATTTTGATCATCCGCCCAGGTTAGCCGCGACGCGAAGCGGAGCGACTTTCCCTCACCGCGACAAAAGCGCTCCGCTTCGCGTCGCGGCTAAACTGGGCTGCTCAAGATTATTCTGCGGCTTTCGCGTGCGTCAGGACTTTGTCGCCCTCTTTCACACCGGAGAGAATCTCGATGGACTTGCCATCGGAGCGACCGGTGAGGACATGTCGCGACTCTTCTTTCTCATCCGAATCGTGAACCCAGACAGTAGA
>JANWHF010000161.1 GCA_025450555.1 Tepidisphaeraceae bacterium
GCCCCCGGGCAGGTAACGCATGAACTTTCGTAAGAATGTCGGCACTAAAGCGCTCCTGCGAACCCGAAGAACTATTTGCTGTTGGTGAACCAGGACGGAAGCTTGAAATCTTTCACGCGCGGTGCAGAGAAGCTCACCTTCAGCGGAATCCGATAGATATTGTCCACGAAATAGTTCACGTCGAACTGCATGCCGCTGGCATCGCTGGGGTCCACGGTGCGCGTCTTATCTGCCACGATCAGCCGCAGGTACGGCCAGTTGCCGTTGCTGATCGTCACCTGCTTGGAAACGTTCGCGCCTGTGGCCTCGTAGAGCAAAAGCTGCAAATCCCGGCCGGCCGCATCATGCATAGGCGGAAGCGACGCGTCGCGCTTGAGATTGGCGTTTTCGCCTGAGCCATCGATCGGGAGCGGCGAAGGGAATACCGCATTGCTCCCATCGACGCGCACATTCACGTATTGCCACCGCTCGCGAACGCTACCCTTATCCCCCTGGGTGACTAAGCCGATTGGAACAACGGTCAATTGGCATTGAAGCTGATCGTTAGCCAAAGCATTGACCAGTGGCCGGACTTCGGCAATCCAATCCGGGTCAACCGATTGCACGGCCTTGGAGCCCTTCATCGCTTCCACCGCGGTGGCCAGATCCGGGAAGTGCGATCGGCCACGGGCAGCCACTGAATTCCCACCGACTGCCGGCACTTGCTGGGGCGTCAGCGTGTCGATCAAGTCACGGGCTTTGCGGATCTGCTGGATTGAAAGGCCTGGACCGCTGTCCTTGTCCGACAGGGGGAATTTCTTGAGGTCCTTGAGAGATTGTGCAGCCAGATCGGCGTTTTTTGCACATTCATCCGCCAGGGCTTTGAAGGTCGCGTTGAAGACGTTTTCCCAATAGCTTTCGGCAAAAGTCGGCGCGTCGCGATGCAGAAGATAATCGCTGCCTAAATCGTTGACGTCCTGGCCGAGAATCGTGTCGCGCGCCTTGAGGGTTTGAATTGGCGGAGCAAGCGCCTGCCAGTTATCTCGGCATCGCTGCACGTTCTGGTTAAGCTTTTCAATCGCACTTGGCGGGTTGTTCACCGCCAGCGCTTTGCTCCGCTGCTCCTGGATAGCCGCCAGCGCCTTATCGGTGTTCGGCACATCGATGGGCACCAATAAATCTTGAATTTGGCCCCACGTCAGCTCCGAACGCGGCTTCATGAGCTCGAGGATGTCGGTGTCCCAGTATTTGTGGAACGATTCCCGATAGCCTTCCCAGGCGGTTGCTTTGTCTTTGTAGTCGCTGGCGAGGGTTGAAAAATCGAGAATGAGATTGCTCGGCGGGTTTCGAGGCGGCTTGGCCGCGAAGCCGCAGTATTCCGTCAATTGATCCCAGAATCCCTTGGCTGCGGTGAATTGATCGGGCTGATAACCCGCATCGGGAAATGGTTTTCTGCCATCAATGTCCGTCAGCGGCAATTTTGCCCGCGGCGGCGCGTCAGCCCCATTGACGACTTTGTCATTGATTTGCCCATGCCAATCTTCCTTCGATCCCGGCAAATTCTTGAACACCGCTTCGATGGCCTGGCTCCGCTGACGGGCCATGGCGGTTTCAAGCGTCGTTCGAGATACACCCGCAAGCTGCTTTTCACGAGTCTTGGGGTCGATGAACGGCTCGGCCTGGGCATCAAGTGTCTTGAGCAGGTCGTCGCGCGTCTTGTCTACATCGCTGAGGTTCTTAAGCAGGACCGTGAAGTCGGCGTTCGCATTGGAAGCTGCCGCAAGGTCAGGCGGAATCTGTTTCGTGACCGGCTTCACCATCTCGTCATGAATGTCATACAGGCGGGTGCCGTTCTTGTCGGTCGCCAGATAGGTTGGCTCAAGATCTTTAATCGTTTGCTCGGTCTGGCGATTCTCGGGTTGATCGGCAAGCGAACCGGCTGCATTTCTTTGATTGCGCAGCTCGGTGGCAATGCCAGCCAGCACCGAATTGCTATTCGAAGGAACCTCGTCTAACAGGCCTTTGATCAGGTAATCGTACTGACTCTGAAGGTTCTTTTGATCTTCGGTCAACACGGAATGATAGAACGCCGCCAGGCCCGGCGCCGGTCCCTGGCCATTCCAGTTTTTGACAGTAGCTAGCGCCTTATCCAGCTCAATCCGCGATGCATCCAGTGACCCCGTTTCCAGTCGCCATTGATTCAGCGCGTCCCGGTTTTTGTCGTAGGTCGTGGTGGGATCGGTCTTGATGTCGAGGATCGTATGTTCGGCCTTGTCGATGCGAGTCAGCAGGTCCGCGATTTGAGCGAAGGTCTGGCGCTTCTTGGCGGCATCGCCCGCCTGCTGCTTGACGTAATCTTCGAACTTTTTGACGCCGGTTTGAATAGCCTGCGCGCGCTTGGGATCTATTGTCTTCGGCGGCCAATCGAAACGGCCTTTGTCAGAAAGATACAACCATTTGAAGCCGTCTTCCCACGTATCGCGGTTGTCGGCGAATTTCTGCTGGTCTTCCTTGCTCAGCACATAATTGGCCAATGGCGTGATGGGAACGATGTTGTCGCTGTAATGAGTGGGATCGAGTTTCGCGCCAGCTTCAATGAGCATCAACTGGCGAAGAGCGGTGGTGGCTGCGGGAGACCAGGAGCTTTCCCGCATGATCTGATCTTCCGCCCGGCTCACCAGCGGCTGGACGACCGTCGACTCATACAGGTCGCGATACGCGGTGCGGCGCTGTGCATTGGGATCGAAGCTGGAGGACGTTGCCACCAGGCTGAAAACCGGTGGCACTTTGATCTGTTTCTGGTCCTGGTCCAGCGCCTGCTGATGCACCTTCACCAGCGGAAGCTGGAGCGTGTCGATGGGCGTCTGGCCCCGATAGAGGCCGTCGTTTCCGATCACATTCAGCGGCGCCTGTTCTTCTCCCTTGGCTTTGGCGACGCTTTGCCAGAAATGGGTTGGCGCTTCGATGCGCTGATTGAGCTGTGTCTTGCCGAGCCACGTCAGGCCGCCCAGGGCAAAGACCGAGGCGAATCCTGCTGCAATCACGCCCAGTTTTCGGCGGCGCTTATATTGCGCGACGTTATCGGTGCGGGTGACCAGACCTTTTTCCTTGAACACCTTTTCCTGAAAGACGTGTCGAAGGAAGTAAGGCTTTTCGCCGACGACCGGGCCACCGTGCGCGCTGACGATATCGACGCCCATGATGGCGGAAATCGCCTTATCCACTGCTTCGCCGGTTTGAAGCGACGAAGTGAAATAGATCCCGCGAAGGAATAACGGCTTGGAGCTGAGCGGACCCGCAACGAAGATTGGCTCCAGATACCTCCGCAATCGCGGCGCGATCGCAAGCAGTGCATCGGGAAGCTCATACAGTGCATCGACCTGATCGAGCCGGCGGCCGCTGGGGTCTTCGGTATTGACCGGATCCTGAATCAGGCGCAGACGCCGTCGGATGAGCTGTTCGTGGACGTTTTGGAGATGCTGCTCGACCAGCTCTGGCCGAAACGCGTCATCCAGCTTGTCGGGATTCGACCAGCCGAGCATCTGCGCCTGCTCTTCAGGGCTGCTGAGGCTTTCAAAGAATTCTCTGAAACCGAGGATCTTGTCGCACTTGGTGATCAGGACGAAGACTGGGAATCGAATGCCCAGCATCGCCTGCACCTTGTTGAACTGGACGGCAATTTCGCCCGCCTTGCGATAGATCTTCTCTTCGCTGTCAGTGATGAGCGTGTCGGCGGGAATTGCAAGTAAGAGGCCGTTGATTGGGCAATCGGGCCGCTTCTTGTTGAGCGTGCGCAGAAATTCATCCCACTCGACATTATTGCTGGTGGGCACTTCCGGCAGCATGAGTCGGCCAGCAGTGTCGAGAATGATTCCGTTGTTGGTGAACCACCAGTTCATGTTCACCGTGCCGCCGGTGCCCTGCAGCGGATCCTGAAAGCCCGGTAACGCGATGTTGGCGGCGGCGAGGGCTTTAGTTTTGCCTGAACCAGGCTCTCCGACCATGAGGTACCAGGGCAAGATGTAGGGGCTTTTGCCTGTGGAAGAGAGCTTGTCGAATCCTTCCTGAAGCTTGCGGCGCAGATCATCGAGCTTGGCCCGGCTGTCAGCGCCCGTCACGCCCTGTGGCGTCGCGCGAAGCTGGGCACTCAGATCGCTGCTGAAGACTTTCGCCTGCGATTTCTGCTTGACCGCCCCGAGTTTTCCCCACGCAATCACCAGCAGGATGACCAGCACCAGCCCCACGAGCAGGATGATGGCCGCCCCGGGGTGACCGTTGATGAGATAGCCCATGAAGGCGATGGCCGCCAGCGCGGTGCCGCCCAGTCCGAGCTTGGCTGGAGGAGGAAGTTCGTCAAAGCCGGAGGCGCTCATTTTTTGACCTCCGCCGTCGCCTGCGGCTGATGGACGTTTGTCAAGGCGGTTTTCAAATCACCCAGATCGGTGCGATACAGATAAGCATTCATGACGATCAAAACGATGACCATGCCGACCAGCGCCACGCCGATCTTCCAGACGGTGCCGACCGGCGGCGGGACGAGATTGTCCTGAACCGTGTGCGAGTAGGCCTGCGGCGTGATGCGGGCGCGGTCTTCCAATTCGGTCATCGAGCGAATTCTTCGCGCAATTTGTGTCATACGCTGCTGGCGAAGCGCGACATCTTCAAAGTTTCCACCGACAAATCCCAGGCCAAGGCAAACGTAGAAGATCGCAAGGCGCTCATTGCTGGAAACGCTTTCGGCTTCCGAGAGCGCCTTATCCAGCAAAATGCCGAATTCATCGTCGCCGGTGTAAACGTCTCGCTTGTATGCCAATCGATTCCAATTGCCGGCCAGCTCGAATGAGCCGCTGCAGATAACATTGTCGATGAAGCATAGCAGCGGAAGTTCGACTTTTTCGTATTGATCGGACAACCCGGGATTGGCGCGGGCCTTAGAGCGAATGTCGGAAAGAATGGCTTCGATTTCAGAATCGACCTGTGCCGGGTCGAGCGGCGCGCCTTTGCGCGCCGAGCGATTCAGGAAGCAGACATATTTGAAGAGAGGATCGCACAGTTCCAGCAGGGTCATCGATGCCTCCGGCTATCGTGGCTGCATTGCGTAAAGCGTGATTCGAACATCGGGCAACTCCATGCCCAGCCAGGTCACTCCAATAGCGCCTTCAGCCTTGATTTGCTCCCACCACTTCTCGCTGGTCTCGTCATTTCGCATCACGCGGAAATAACTCAGGCCGCCAGCCGAAGGCGGGAGCACACCGGGCAGATTATGCTCCGGCACGAGACGGACGCCGCGCTGGGCGACCTTATTGACTACACTGGCCGGAAGCATCTTAAAGCGAATGGAGTTTTGAACCAGATCGGCAACTTTCGCGCGGTCTTCGCTGGTTTCGATGGCGAGGTAATAGTCGGGATAAGCGAATTTGTCCTGCGGAATCCCGCGCGCGATGAA
>JANWHF010000162.1 GCA_025450555.1 Tepidisphaeraceae bacterium
CCACACTTACGCCCATCCCGGGAAATATGTGATCGAGGTGGTACTCGAAACTCAAGGCTCACTCAACGGCGCCGATTACTTCAGGAACGTAATTATCAGCACAATCACCGTCTCGCGGAAGTAGGAAATCGCTTCCTCACCCTCCTCCTACCCTGAGATGACTTCAAGTTTCATTGAGGAGGTGGGGCGTCGCGGGCGGCGGGCTTTGTTCGTCGGATTTTGAAGAAATCGCGCAGAAGCTGGGCGCATTCTTCAGCCAAGACGCCCGGCTGCACTTCGAGCCGATGGTTCAGGCGGGGATCCGAGCAGAGTTGAAACAATGTGCGGACCGCGCCGGCTTTGGGATCGTCGCAGCCATAGACTAATTTTGAGATGCGGGCGTTGACCATCGCGCCGGCACACATCGGGCAGGGTTCGAGCGTGACGTAAAGTGTGCAATCTAAGAGCCGCCAATGGCCAAGGGCGGCACCGGCCTGTCGCATGGCGATCATCTCGGCATGGGCTGTGGGGTCGCGATCGCTTTCGCGGCGGTTGTAGCCGACGCCGATGAGGCGCGCGGTCGGCTCGTGAACGATGACGCAGCCGATCGGCACTTCGTCGGCCGCCAGAGCAAGGCGGGCTTGCTCGATGGCCTGCCGCATCCAGTGGTCTGCATCAGGCATATTGGATTTTATGTCACGGGAATGACGCGGGTGATCTCCGGGATCTGCTCCCGCAGGTTGGCTTCGATGCCGTACTGAAGGGTCATCTTGCTGCTGGGGCAGCCATGACAGGCGCCATGGAAGCGGATCTGCACGGTGCCGTCGGCAGCGACGTCCACCAGTTCAATATCGCCGCCGTCGGCCTGCACCGAGGGGCGGATCAAATCGAGCACGCCTTGTACGCGATCGCGCATCGAACTATCGCTTCGCGTTGCTGATCCCATGCGGAATGCCTCGATTGACGCTGAGGAACTCAACGTGATTATAGCGATCGAGAGCGGGGAAACAACGCCGGGCATCGGCCGCTGCTATATGTATTGACGGGAGTTATGAATTGTCGCGATCGTGGTCGGTGTCGAGCATGTTCAGGAGGTTGCCGGTCATCTGGTCGGCGGTCTTGAGCACCATGGCGTTGGCGTCGTAGAGCGTCTGACTCAGTTTCAGGTTCACCAGTTCGGTCGGCAGATCGACGTTTGAAGTCTGGGTGTCTGGAGCGGTTTGCGGATTGTCTTCGAAGCTGGTGCCGGAGATGCCCACGCCGCCGCCGGAAAGCTCGACCAGATCGGCTCGCGGAGGATTGAAGTCGTGCGTATTCAGGTTTGCGATATTATTGGCCGTCGCGTTCAGCATCGCGCTGGCGGCCTGCATTCCTGAAAGCGAAATGGACATCGCACTGCTCATGACATTAGGGTGCGCTGTGGAAGTGAGCGCATCCATGAGCAGATTCGTCGCGGGCGAAGCGCGACTTAACCAGTTGGTGATGGGTACGGAAGCGGGCGGGCGTTTTGTGTGGAAGATGGAGAGATAAACGCGACCCTGCCACGCGTTTGGGCGCGTCCGGTAAGAAAACAACCCTCTTTTAAGCGAAGGGCCAAGATCATGAAAATCGCGGGAATGACGTGCGCGGCGGCGCTGCTGGGCGTGTTGTCGGTTTGTCCACCCGCTGGCCTGGCGCAAACGCCGCCGGCCAATGGGCAATCGAATCAGGTAACCAGCGCTCCGCGCCGCGGCGCCAGGCGTGCGCCGATCACGCCTGAGGAGCAGGCGCAGATCGCCAAGCTCGCGGCGCTGCCGGCGTGGAAGGCCGGCGACGGCAATGGGGATTACTCGATCGGCCCTGACTATTCGCCCGCGCCAGAGCAACGGCATAAAGCCGGCGTTCCCGAGGGGAAAGTCATCACCTTTGAACTCAAGGCGGCCGACAGCAAGTTCTATCCGCCCACCGGACTGCGCGGGACGCGCGAGACGCGCAAGGTCACCGTTTACATTCCCTCCCAATACAAGCCCGGCACAGCTGCGCCGTTCATCGTGTCGGCCGATGCCTACGGCTCGGGACGGAAGCAATTGCCCAACATTCTCGACAACATGATCGCCGAGCATCGTCTGCCGGCCATGGTTGCCGTCATGGTCGAAAACGGTGGCGGCGATGGCGGTGGCAGCGAGAGGGGGCTCGAATACGACACCGTCTCCGGCAAATTCGCTGAGTTCATCGAAGCAGAAGTGCTGCCGCGCGTTGAAAAGGAGTGCGGCGTCACGCTCACCAAAAATCCCGATGGCCGCATGACGCTCGGCGGAAGCTCCGGCGGAGCCGTCGCCTTCACGATGGCCTGGTTCCATCCCGAGCTGTACCACCGCGTGCTGGTCTATTCCGGCACCTTCGTCAACCAGCAATCGCCCCGCGATCCGCAGTTTCCCCACGGCGCATGGGAATATCACGAGCATCTGATTCCCGCTTCACCGGCCAAGCCACTGCGCATCTGGCTGGAAGTTGGCGAGCATGACAACGGCTACAACTCTGCCGCCTCGGGGCTCCATAATTGGGTTCTGGCCAATCAGCGCATGGCGGAGGTCCTTAAGGCAAAGGGATATCACTATCAATTGATCTATGCGAAGAATGCCGGACATACGGACGGCAAGGTGATCGCTCAGACTTATCCCCAGGCGCTGGAATGGGTGTGGAAGGGGTATGAAGCGAAATGAAGCCATTCAAGTCCTCAGCGCAAGCGCCCTCTGTTGCCCATTAGGGTTCCTCGCTTATTGCGGCTCCGTGAGCTGTCGAATCAGCCAATCGAGTTGCATTTGCGCTTTGCTGGTCACGTCTGCGTAAGCGACCATCAGCCAGTCCGTTACGCCATAGAGCGAGCTGACGCCCTCATTAACTGTCCCGACCACGATCAGCAGCCGGATCTTGGCGGCATGAACGTGGCGGGTCAGGTCGTCCCGATATTCGCCGGCCTGATTCTCGTCTGTCCGCGAGATCGCGTATGCCCGTCGCTTGAATTCGATCAGCCGGTGCGTCCGATCGATCCGCTGCTCGGCACGGGGTATCCCGCCACAATCGACTGGACAAGTCTCCCCCGATCATTCTCGGTCCGGACGGATTGGCGCTGAAATCCCAGTTCCAGATTGATCTGTCGGTTGTTAAGCAGCAGACAAAACTGGTTGATGGTGTGCTCGCCGAAGATGGGTGGGATCGCCATGCAAAAAATGTAAGTAAAAAACCCGCCAGAAGTCGCTTGATTGCCCAGGACAGGACTCGAACCTGCACGCCTTGCGGCACTACCACCTCAAAGTAGCGCGTCTGCCAATTTCGCCACCTGGGCTTTAGAGCGGCGGGAATTATACGCGCGCTGCCGGTGGTGTCGAGGGGCCAGGAAATGTGCGGCGTCGAGCCGCGGTTTATTGGACATTCGTTTTCGCACCACACAATCGCAGTCACGAAAGAATTCGCGACACACTCCATTTGCTCACGGCTCACATGTATTGGAAATCTCCTTGTCCGGAAGGGATTTCGGCGGAGGAGGAGAGGCCGTGAGGAGAAGTGGGAGCATTGCGCTGGCTGCCATCGAGGCTCTGGAAGGGCGGCAGCTTTTATCGGGCGGTCCGCTCGGGATCAGCACAGTGGCGCGGGCGGGCAGCCCGGAACTGCGCATCACCGGCACGCCGGGCAATGACCAGATTGCCGTGCGGCAGACATTGGCCGGTTTGGTCGTCTCCAATAGCGGCTGGAGTCAGACCTTCACTAAGCCTTTCGCGAGCCTATCGATCGATGCTGGCAACGGCAATGATTCGGTTGCCATCGACGCGTCGGTGAACATCCCCGCCACCATCTTCGGCGGCGCGGGAAATGACACGCTCTCAGGCGGCTCCGGAAACGACACGATCTACGGCGGCTCCGGAACCAACCAACTCTTTGGAAACTCGGGCGACGACACGCTGATCACCATCGGCAGCACGCGCGACACGCTCTGGGGTGGCGCCGGGATGGACAGCTTCTGGACCGACGATAATGGCGCCGAGCGAATCATGGATGTGTCGCACGGTGAGTCGGCCGCTGGCGATGTGCATCGCGTCGGCGTGCTTAGTGCGACACCGGCTGTTGCGAGCAAGAAAAAGGTCAAAACCAACCGTGCTCGCAAGCTAACCATCAGCGCTGAGCCGACGACGGACCTGGCGGGTATGATCTACCGAAATTTCGCGAGCGATCCATTGTTCTCTACGGCCGGTCCTTCGCCGGATGATGTGCAGCAGGGCGAGGCGGGAGACTGCTATTTGCTCTCGGTGTTATCGTCGGTGGCGAAGGTTGATCCGTGGAGGATCCGCCAGTGCATCGTCTCGATGGGCGATGGCAACTACATCGTGCAGTTCATGCAGAATGGGCACGCCTCTTACTTCGAGGTGGATAGCCAGCTTCCGACCTGGGGCGGATCGCAGCCGGCCTATGCGAGGCTGGGCGATCAGGATTCGATGTGGGTGGCGCTGATGGAAAAGGCCTGGTGCTACGAGCGATCCGCTTCGCCCAGCTATGCGGGCATCGATTCGGGCTGGATGGACGAGGCCTACACCGCTCTTGGCGCAACGCCGACGTCGGTATTCAGTGCGACGTCTCCTGATGCCCTGATGTCCTCGATCCATTCGTTGCTGGCGTCAGGAGAATCCGTGACTTTCGCGGCTGGAAGCGCTGCCGATGGCGCGCCGCTGCTGGGCGATCATGCTTATTCGGTGGACAGCGTGATCACGGATGCCAGCGGCAACCCTACGTTGCTTCGCCTGCGAAATCCCTGGGGCATCGACGGAGCGGGCAATGATGGAAGCGATGATGGTTACGTCACGATCACCGCGCAGCAGGCATTCGATTCAATGCTGGGGATGACCAGCGCCGTCGTGTAAGAGCTCTTTTTAGGAGCCGCAACCGGCGGCAGACAAACTCCTCCTTCTCAGCCGGCGTGGTTTCCGCGAGGGGCCACGCCGGCCCTTTTCATTCATGCCTTTCGGATTTTCCCGGTACGATTTTGGCACTCCGCTTGCGATGATGTGCCGGGAGGTTGTTCTGCGCGGAAGGGACAGAAGATGTTGCGGGTAGCCGAGTCGACAACTAAAGATGAAGCTTGCCTCGATGCACCGCCAACCGATCCGCATGATGCAGCGGAATCGGCGGGGCTTACGTATGTCACCGACAACTCGCCCGGCATCACCCGCCGCCGGCATGGCAAATCGTTTACCTACCTCGATACGCGCGGCAAAGAAATCAAAGATCAGGAAACATTGCTGCGGATTCGTTCGCTGGTGATTCCGCCGGCCTGGGAAGATGTTTGGATATGCTCATCGC
>JANWHF010000163.1 GCA_025450555.1 Tepidisphaeraceae bacterium
ATCTGCGGTCGGTCCCGATACTCCAAGATGACGGTGCACTCCGCTTGGAAACCCCTGCCATCGCCGAGCGGTTCCTGTCCACGCCGGTGGCAAAGCGAAGCGACGCCCCGGATCTCCGAGCGCTCCTCAACGCGCGCTCCCGAATCCGGGGTGGCGCGGCGATGACGCCGATATCCGAATGAGTAGTTCTCGGCGCCGACTTTACCCCGGCGTGGACAGGAAGCTTTTCCCCATTCGTGCGAACGTTCTGTAACCAACGCTTGCTGGCGAGGACACCGCTCTTTCATCACCCATGACTACATCCCATGTTTTGGCGGCTAGAATATTTCAGTTCGCTCCAGAATGGAGGGGCAGCATGACCAACGGCCCCGGCAAACACGGCCCATACCACCGCACCGGCGAGCCCGGCGGGCCAGGCTGCGCGGTTGGATCGCAGCCAATTACACTCAAGGCGCAGGACGGATCGGCTATTCCGGCATATCTCCTGGACGCCGGCGCCGCCGCGAGCGAGCTTGAACTGCTCCGCACCGTCGCCAGCGGCATGGGCATTCGCTGGGGCCATGATGATTTGGGGTGGGCCGTAGTCCTGAGGGAGACGTAATGATAAAGAGTAGACAATGACGGTGTTTTATCGGGTGCTATTTTTCTTCTGCGGCCTCGCCGCAATGGTCCTCGGTTTTTTAGTGGCTGCGCTTTGTACAGTTCTCGCAGCGCATCATTTTAAGTGGAACTGGGTTTTCGATCATCCAGAGTTTGTGTTTGCAGTTGGAGCGCTCTTGGGAAGTCTTCCATCAATGTGGGGCGTCTATTCAATCGGACTTCTCCTCAAGTGCGATTTGGGACTGCGCGAGCGCGAACCTCAAGGTTTCTCAATTGAGCGAAGTTCATGCCCGAACCAAGATCGCTCAAACGTTGCGGAGATTGACCGCAAAGTGGCAGCGCCGCAACAAGAACCCTTAAACCAGACAATGCCTCCAAAGGGACCTGACGCATGACACGTTCAATTTACGACCCGATTGTTGACGACGTGAGCCCCGAACGGAGAGAAAAAGCACAGGAAGATTTCGGACGCCATGTGGTGGAGCTCCGTAACAGGATGGCGAAGGCCGTTAGGAAATGGATCGAAACGGACGCGAAATTCCCGATACCAATTTACGATCGCTTGATCGATCGCATCAGGCAACTACCTCCAGAGACTCGCGCCGATGTGGCGTCGATTTCGCTATTGATGGCGGATCAAATCGTCAGCGCGGTGCTCATAGCGTTCGCGGGGTCGGATGACATGCGTGCGGGCGAAAGGCTTGTGAATTATGCAATCATTGCTCAGTCGCGCGACCCAGGTTCTCACGATGTAGTTGAAGAAATTGATATTAATCGCGGCGAACCGATTGCCTCGCTTTGGGATCGGTACAAGAAGTGGCTCAGCCGCTTCGCGCCGTCGGACTTACGACCGATGGGCGAAGGTAGGGGAGCGAACGAGTAAAAGAATTGTTTAGCGATCCTCGCTTGCGAGCCGTTGCGCGCTCTTCTGAAAAATTAAGAGCGCGCAACGGCGTGCAAGCACGCCCGCTAAACGTGAGGAGTCATTGCGACGTTCTTCGCGTTTTTAGAACAGCACCGGCTTTCCGAGCTTGCGGCGGATGACCTGGAATTGGCCGACGTGCATGGCGATGTGGCCGATTTGCAGGAGGGCCATGTGGGCGACGGTGGGGCACATCTGCTGCATGTTGCCGATGACCGGCTTCGCGAGGTCGGCATCGGAAAGGCCTTTGGCCCAGGCGACGGTCTTCTGGCGGGTCTTGGTGAGCAGCTCGATCAGTTCCTTCTTGGCGGGGAACGCCTTGGGGTCGTCGCTTTTGCTCTTGTCTTTGCTGAACTTTTCGGCAAAGCCCGCGGGAAGCTCCGGCAGAGCACCGGGCGTGACGCCGTTGATGAGCGACGTCTCAGCCGTGATCAGATGGCCCAGTTGCCAGGCCGCGTGATTGGCGGCGGGGACGGGGCGGGTCAGCATTTCCTGGTCGGTGAAATCGCCGAGGGTCCAGTTGAGCATCTCGAGATTCCGAGCGAGGTTGTCGGCAATCAGTTCCTGTTGGGTCATGGTCCTTCTCCAAAAGAAAAAAAAGAGAGATCACCACGGAGGCACGGAGACACGGAGGTCTGCCTGACGTGGGACGGGGCGTGGCTAGAGTACCCTTCTGATGAGTGAGTTTCTAATGACGGCCGAATTGAAATTGATCATCAAGCCGATTTTGTGTCCACTTAATTTCAAATAGGTTAAAAGTTGCGCTTCGTGAATTGGGATCAGTTTTTCAACTGATTTCACCTCTAGCACAATCTTTTCTTCGAGGACGAAATCCATTCGGTAGCCGCAATCAAGGGTCAAGCCCTTGTAAACAACGGGCAGCGCGACTTCCATTCGATAGTTCAATGAACGCAGTTCGAATTCACGCGCGAGGCACCTCCTGTAAGCTGACTCCAGTAGACCCGGACCCAGCGCTTTATGCACTTCGATCGCTGCGCCAATAATAGATTCAGTCAATTCCTGATCGATTAACACGACCCCTCCTTCAACCATTGATTCTGGAGCTTCCCACGCTGATCAGCTGAAAAATTATCGAGTTGGCCTCCGTGTCTCCGTGCCTCCGCGGTGAATCTTCTTCTCTCCCTTAGCCGCACGCGATTCTTGGATCAGTCCGGCGGCTTATCAAGAGTGCAAAATTTTGACATCCCCGACGCAGGAATTCATTTGGTTTCGATACGTTTTGCACGGTCACAGCCCCAATAGCGCGGGTATAATGGTTGAAACGGCGGGGGGATCAGTCAGACGCGGCCAAAAGAGAACCGGGCTGCATGAATGGCCGATAAGTTGTTATAGCGCAATGAGCAGTAACGTCACGCAGCCGGGAATTTCACGGGGCCGCCGGGCGATGGTTTACATCGCACTGGCCGCGTTCTTGATCGGCGGCGCTTGCCTGTTGGGGAAAGGGCGCGGCTACTGGACGCGAAGCATTCGGCTCGTCTGGTCGGGCTACCGTCGCCCGTATCATGCGCCTCGACCGAAAGTGACCGCGAGCCGGCCGGCGGATCAGGATGGGAATGTTCTGCCCGATTCGTTTGTCGCCTGCGATCTGGATCTTCCCAATCCCGGTAAGGTCGTCGATGGCTCGACGCTGAGCGCAAGCTCGGTTCGTCTGTATCGCACCGCCGACCATCATGCCGTCCCGGCGATCGTCAACACCTCGGGCGGCGGGGATGACATCGTCCTTCGTCCGACGATCCCGCTCGATCTCAATACGCAATACACCTTTGAAATAACCCCCGGAGTAAAAGACACCGCCGGCCGGGCGTTCCAGCCCTACCGCGCGATGTTCACCACCGCGGCATCGATGCACTTTTCGGAATTTCCGGTGGCCTTCGCGCGAGTCGCGCAGCCGATCACGGCGGGGCACCGGTATACGTGCGTGACGATTGGGCCGGATCATTGCTTGTATGCGAGCACGCTGCAGGGGGAGATTTTCCGGTTTGCGATTTCCAGCGATGGGTCGCTGGAGTCGACGCAGTTGATCGACACGGTCAATCAAAGCAACGGCGGATATCGCCTGATCACCGGGTTGACGTTTGACCCAAGCGCGACAGCGGATCATCTATTGCTGTGGGTCAGTCATGGCCAGCTTCCGGCCAATGGCGAGCGCGGGCAGCAGGCCATCAAAGGCGCGGATGACTGGACCGGAAAGATTTCGCTGCTGAGCGGGCCGAATCTGGAGCAGTATCGGGATGTGGTGGTTCGGCTGCCTCGGGCCTACAAGGATCATCTAAATAACCAGATGGCTTTCGGCCCCGATGGCGCGATGTATTTCTGCCAGGCCAGCAACACGGCGATGGGGTGGCCCGACTCGAAGTGGGGCTTCCGGCCCGAGCGCTTGCTGAGCAGCACGATCCTTCGACTCGATACGAGTTCCGCGCTGGCGCTCAGTCCGCCGTTGGATGTGAAGACGGAAGAGGATGGCCATTACAATCCATTCGCGCCGGGCGTTCCGCTGACGATTTACTGCACCGGCATCCGCAACAGCTATGACCTGGTCTGGCACCGCAACGGGCATTTGTATGCCGCGACCAACGGTTCCGCCGCGGGCGGGAATACGCCGGCGACGCCCGATGGAAAGACGCAGTCGCTTCCGCGGATCGATGGGGCGATTCGCGGGCCTTATATTGGCCCCCATGTGCCAGCGCTGAAGAACGTTGCGCAGACCGAAGACGATTGCCTCTACGATATTCACAAGGGCATCTACTACGGCCATCCCAATCCGACGCGAGCCGAGTATGTCCTCAACGGCGGCAATCCGCGCGGGTCGGCGGATGAATATGACGTGAAAGCCTATCCCGTCGGCACCATGCCCGACCGCAACTATCAGCCGCCGATTTTGAGCTTCGGCAAAAGCCTCTCCCCCTGCGGCGGCATCGAATACCGATCGCACGCCTTCCACGACCGATTGAATGGAAAACTGATGTACGTCCGCTACAGCGGCGGAGGAGACATCGTGGTCATCGCGCTGGACAAGCAGGGGAAGGTGGCCGAGACGTTGACCGGAATCGATGGGCTGAATCACTTCATCAATCCGGTGGACCTGTATGAGGATGTGGGGTCGGGACGAATTTATGTCGCGGAGTTCGGGGGTATGCGGATCACTTTGCTTCGTCCGCTCGCGAACGCGATCAGTCATCGCGTCTGTCGCGCCGGCGCGGAAACGGATCATCCCGTCGCGACGTGGCGCGAACCGTAATTCAAATGATTGTCGATGCGCCAGCATCGTCCTGCTTACTTTAGCCGCCCCTTTGTGGGGCGCGTCCAGCGGCGCGGGAAGCAATCGCAATTCAAGAGTGACGAGCGGCGCGGACTTGGTTCTTCCCAGAATGCTTTTGCGCTCCACACGTTCTGGACGCGCCCCACAAAGGGGCGGCTAAAGTGGAACAAAGACGATGCTGAAGCATCGACGGTGAGATGATGTCGACGTCCTGCAAATTACGATTCGCGCCAACACGTTGACGACTTCTGCATTTCCGCGCAAGCTCCGGTCATGGACCAGACTCTTACGATCGAATTCGACGGGGGAAGCCGGGGGAACCCGGGACCTGCGGGAATCGGGGTGGTCATTCGCGCCGAAGACGGAACCGCGATTTTTAATTTGGGGCGGTGCATTGGGAGGGCGACCAACAATGTCGCGGAATATCGGGCGCTGATTACAGGCCTGGAGAAGGCTCGCGAGCTGGGGGCGAAGAAAATCGCCATCCGTGGCGACAGCGAATTGATCATCAAGCAGATGAAAGGCGAATATCGGGTCAAGCATCCGGACATGAAGGCGCTTTACGACGAGGCGCAACATCTATTGCATCAGTTCGATCATGCCACCATTACCCATAATCTGCGGCATAAGAATGAGCTGGCCGACAAGCTGGTGAACCGGGCGCTGGACCGCAAGGCGGACGTGACCGATGCCGAGGGAGATTCGCCCATCGATGCGCCCGCGCCGCGCGAAACCCGCGCCGGCGATCGATTCGCCTGCATGCGCTGCGGCTGCGCCGTGACGGTCAATAAGCCTTCGTCGATCCGGCCACATCAGCTTAAGCCCTTCGTCTGCCAATGCGGGGCGAAGATGATGGCGGCAGAGGGCTCGAGCGAGTCACGCGGTTCTTAAGCGCCAAGAACGCCAAGAAGCCAAGAGCGCCAAGAAGAGAAATCGCATATCGACAAGTTCAACGAAACAAGCGAGCATGTGGGCGGTAATCCTGGTGAGGTCGCCGCCGGCCTTTGACACAGGATATGTGGCGCATAAGTTGCCTATCGACTGACACCGCGTTTCCGGAAACTCTCGAGAATGCGTTTTTGCTAACTGAAGCTTCCTGACCGTGCATTGGCATTGTTTATTAAATGCCATTGCGCGGCGGATTGATCCTTTGTTCTTATGCATACGGAAAACAGCAAGGCCCTTCCGCCGGCATTGGCATTATTAAGCAGCGAGCGTCCGAGGAACCTGTCCTGGTTCGGGGCCGCGGGCCTGCTCTTTGGCGACTGGGGCACGAGCCGGCTTTACGTGTTGGGCCTGGCGTTTCTCGTCGCCGGGCGAAGCAGCTTCTGGCTTGTCGCGGCGATGAGCGTGTTGATCATTTGCGTCGGGTGGGGCTACGCGCAGATTTGCCGGATTTATCCTGATGGGGGTGGCGTTTATACCGCGGCCCGGCAGTACAGCCGGCTGCTGGGGGTGATCGGCGCGCTGCTGTTGATAGCCGATTACACCGTCACCGCGTCGCTCAGTGCCGTCGAGGCATTCCATTATTTTGGACTGGGCGGGCAACCTTCGGCGCAGGTCCAATCGGCCTCGGATGCCGGGGACAAAATCCAGATTTCCACCGAAGAGGCCAGCGAGCAGGCCGAGCCGCTCTGGTCCTGGCGAAGTCCGGGGCTGTGGGCGCTGGTTTCGATGGTGGTGATCGGCGCGCTGAATCTGCTGGGCCCCAAGCACACGGCGGCAGGGGCTGCGTTCGCCGCGGCGGGGATGGTGGCGATCACGCTGCTGATCGTCGTCTGCGCGGTCCCGAAAATTCCATGGGGGCACATTCATTTTGGAAGTTTCTTTCAGCCGCCGGGACAGATGTGGCGGGGATTTGTCGATATCGTGCTGGCGCTGAGCGGCGTCGAAGCGATCGCCAACCTCACGGGCGTGATGAAGCGCCCGGTCTATGCCACGGCCTCCAAAAGCATCTGGATTGTGGCCCTGGAAGTCGCGATCTTCAACATGATTCTGGCGGTTGCGATGATCGCGGTTTTCCCGATGTCGCGCACGGCACACACCGAAGACATGATGGCCTTCATGGCCAAACATTACGTGGGCCGATGGGGCGAACTGCCGGTGCGAGCGGTGGGGGGGTTGCTGCTGCTGTCGGCGTCGAACACGGCCGTCAACGGGCTGATGAGCATCATGTATGCGATGTCGCGCGACCGCGAGTTGCCGGAAGTGCTGCAAAAGCTCAATTCATTTGGCGCGCCGTGGGTGGCCGCGGCTATCGCAGCGCTGGTGCCGGCCCTGGTGCTGCTGTTTGCCCATGACCTGACGACGCTGGCTTCGCTTTATGCGATCGGCGTCATCGGCGCCGTCGCGATCAACATCACGCTCTGCTCGATGCATCCGCGGCTTCGCAAATGGCGGCGGAAGATCCCGATGTTCCTGATCGGGCTGACGCTGGTCGGCATCGAAATCACACTGGCTTGCACGAAGATTCACGCCCTGATTTTTGCATCGGTGGTGCTGGCGGTCGGCTTGATCGTTAGGCAGATTACCCGCCGGGCCACCGCCAAGCGCCCCAAGCCCAGCCTGCTTCGACAGGCGGTGGTCGAACAATTACCGGCCGACGCCTTACTGCGGCCCAAGCTTTTGCTGGCCACCGCGGGATCTCCTCAGAATGCGGAGTCGGCCTTCAGGATGGCCCACGATGGCCATTATGCGTTGGTCGTCTGTTTTATTCGCGATGTGGCGTTGTCGTACAAGATCGAAGCGGAGCGGAGATTTACGCTGGAAACGGATCCGGCTGCGCAGGCGCTGTTTCGATCATTCCTGGCCAAGGCGCATCAGTATGAGGTGCCGCTCATCCCCGCATACGACACGGGGCGCAACGCCCCGGAATTGATTGCTGAGATCGCTGCCATCTTCGGCGTCGATAAGGTTCTGATCGGCAGCAGCCGCCGCGGCGCGCTGCACCAGCTCATCAAAGGCGATTTCCAGCGCAAGCTCGAGGGGCTGCTGCCGCCGGACATCCAAGTGGCGGTCATTTCGCCGGAAGCAGAGGCGTAAGCTTCAGATCCATTGAAACTTCGCTGGGGGATTTGATCCAGCCAGCCCATTTCCTATGATTTGGCTCGGGTTATTTGTTACACCGCACCCACAAGCAAGAGGCTTGATTTTGAGAGTTCTATCTTCTCCCCGGTATTCAACCGCCGAAACTCATTCGCAAGCGCATAAGCCGATGCCTCTCATCGAGCATTGTGCGATGGCGTTTGGCGTGGGCGTGCCCTTTATTGGCCTGATCGTGGCGATCATTTTTTCCTGGGGCGTGGGCGTGGGAGCGCGCGACATCGCCCTGCTCCTGGGCTTCTATGCCTTTACCATTCTGGGCGTGACAATCGGCTTCCATCGCATGTTCACCCATCGCGCCCTCAAAGGCACGCCGGGGCTGCGATTGATCCTGGCGATAGGAGGCTCGATGTCGGCACAGGGGCCGGTCATCGAATGGTGCGCTGTCCATCGCGAACATCATAAACACAGCGACCGCGAGGGCGATCCCCACTCACCCCACGTTCACGGCGATGGCGTCGGCGGCATGTTTCGAGGGATGATGCATGCCCATTTCGGCTGGCTCTTCAAGAATGAGCAGATTGCCCGCGCGAAAGTTGTTGCCGATCTGCTGGCCGATCCGGTCCTGGTGTTCGTCGATCGATTCTTCTGGCTCTGGATGCTGGCCGGCTGGGTGATTCCGGGAATCATCGGCGGGCTTGTCGCTCATTCCTGGTGGGGCGCGCTGACCGGCTTCCTCTGGGGCGGCCTGGTGCGGACGTTTTTGCTGCACCATGTGACCTGGAGCATCAATTCTGTGTGCCATGTCTGGGGAACGCGCCCGTTTGGGGGCCCCGATGAAAGCCGAAATAACTGGATCTTTGGCCTGCTCGCCTTTGGCGAAGGCTGGCACAATAACCATCACGCCTTTCCCACCTCGGCGCGCCATGGCTTGCGCTGGTGGGAATTTGATTTGACCTATCTGACCATTCGCGTGCTCAAGGTCGCCAGACTCGTGTCCGATGTTCGCGTAGCGCCGGAAGCAGCAATTCAGCTACGGATGAAGCGGCCGCAAGGCGCTGGGCTGTGACTCCGATTTCAATTGACTGACGCATTACCGGCCCGTTACGCTTTGACGCGGAGTCGAAGCATGGCCACCTCGAAGATCCCCGGAATCTGGCGCCACGACGCATCCGTCTTTTCACCCATTCCCGCGCGCACGCCGGGCATTTGGGGAATTCTCGATCAAGGCGACGTCACAGTATGGACATTGGCCGGTGATTCAGGCGGGCCGGTTGGGTTTGAGGATCACGGCATGTGCCTTCTGGGGGGTGGGTACGGGCAGGCGCTTCAAGCGCAGAAAACGATTCCGTCCACCGGCGATAAACCGGCAGCCGGCGAACAGGATGAAAAGGTCCTATTGCTCGCGGCCGTCGCCTACGGCGAATCCAGCGCGAAAGACGTCTACGAAGAAATGGCCGCCATCGCGAGTGTTCTGGTCCGGCAAAGCGATGAGCGCGATCAGAAACTCGATGTGCTTCTCGGGCCCAAAGGCACGTTTGCCTTTGCCGCATCGGATGGAAACCCGCGCACGGCCGCCTTTCGCAAGGTCTCGCCGCATGCCCGCGAGACTGACTCGGGAATGGCGCTGGCCATCAAGGCGGCTCACAACGCGCTCGACGACGGCAAAGATTATTCGAACGGCGCCTATTTCTGGGATGGGGCCGACATCAAGACCAACTACACCAATCACGCGAAGGTAAAGTTGGGCATTAAGCTCACCGACCCCAAACACAACATCTACAACATCAAGGAAACCAGCGTGGACATTACCGTGCATTGGAAGGTGCCCGGAAAAGACGGCAAGCTTGTGGATGGGAAAGCGCGCGGTTCCTACACCTATGTCTACGAATCCACCGCCGCCTGGGGTGGGACCATCTTCTGGCGCTACAGCGACGCGTATCTGAAGGCCACCGGAAACGCTGAATACCGCTGAATTTGCTGCTTTTCCCGCGGTTCCATTGATTTTCCGCGCTTTTGATGAGAACATAACCCCAAACACCGCCAATCCCGGCGGAATTTTCGATACGCCAGCAGCCACAGGTTCAGCCGATGAAAACGACGCGGAAAACGCCGGCCACGAAGTGAAGGGAAATCCTTCGCCTCGATGTCCGCGCGGTTTTCTGGCCTCGAGTCGTTTGTAGCGGTTGATCCCGTGGCTGTGTTGTTTTGGAGCCTTCTTCAATGGCCGTCAATGTTGCAATCGTCGGCGCCACCGGAGCGGTGGGCCAGGAATTTCTCACGGTCCTTGCCGAGCGCAATTTCCCCATCAAGGTGCTTCGGCTGCTGGCCTCGGCACGCAGTGCCGGGAAAACGGTGCTGTTCAAAGGGCAGACCTACACGGTCGAAGAGCTGACCAAAGATTCCTTCAAGGATGTCCAAATTGCCTTCTTCTCGGCCGGCGGGTCGATCAGCAAGGAATTCGCGCCGGCGGCGGTTGCCGCCAAGGCGATCGTCATCGACAACACCAGTGCCTTTCGCATGAAGGAAGGCATCCCGCTGGTGGTTCCAGAAGTGAATCCGGAGCAGATTCATAAGCATCCGGGGCTGATCGCCAATCCCAATTGCTCGACGATCATCATGAACGTGCCGGTTTGGCCGCTGCACAAGGTCAATCGCATCCGTCGGCTGGTGATCAGCACCTACCAGGCCGTCAGCGGGGCGGGGGCGTGGGGCCTGTATGAGCTGGATGCGCAGATCAAGGCTTATGCCGCGGGCAAACCGATCGCTAAAGAGAAGTTCCCGCACATGATCGTCAACAATCTCTTCAGCCACAATTCGAAGGTGGGCGAGAACGGCTACAACGAAGAAGAGAACAAGATGGTCAACGAGACGCGCAAGATCTTCGCCGATCCGAAGATCATGGTGACGGCCACGTGCGTCCGCGTGCCGGTGCCGCGGGCGCATTGCGAATCGATCAATATTGAATTCGAGCGGCCGATGACGGTGGCCCAGGTGCGCGAGGTTTTGTCCAAGGCGCCTGGTGTAAAAATCGTTGACAATCCGGAGGCCAACCATTTTCCGATGCCGGTCGAAGCCAGCGGGCAGGATGATGTGCTGGTCGGCCGCATCCGCCAGGACATCAGCCGCGAAGATGGCAAAGGCATCGACCTGTTCGTCAGCGGCGACCAGATTCGCAAAGGCGCCGCGACCAATGCCGTGCAGATCGCGGAGAAGTTGATCTAATTGCGCCTACAGTTGTGACATCACCTGCTGGAGCAACCCATGATCCTTGTCACCGGCGCAACGGGAACCAATGGCGTAGAGCTGCTCAAGGCGCTCGCCGCCGAGGGCGAAATGGCCCGGGCGCTGGTGCGCGATCCGGAGAAAGCCACATCGCTCTTACCTGAAGATACAGAGCTCTTTCGCGGCGACCTCGATGACCCGGCATCACTCGCGCAGGCGATGGAAGGAATCGAAAAGGTATTCCTTTTGTGCCCGGTCAGCCCAAAGCAGCCGGAATTGGAAGCGAACGTCGTCGATGCCGCGCGCAGTGCAGGCGTGCGCCAGATCGTAAAATTCTCGGTGATCCACGCCTCCCCCGATTCTTCTTCCACGCTGCTTCGCTGGCACGCCGCCGCCGAGGAGCATATCCGTGCTTCGGGACTTGCTTACACATTCCTCCGGCCCAACATTTTCATGCAGGAATTGATGCGCCAAGCCGATTCGATGCGCAGCCGAGGCGAATTCTACATGCCCTTCGGCCCTGAGGTGCGATTGAGTTTTGTGGATGTGCGCGACAACGCGGCCGTCGCGGCGAAAGTGCTGTGTGAATCGGGCCACGAGGGCAAGACCTATACGCTGACCGGTCCTGCGGCGCTGACCTTCCCGGAAATTGCGCAGAGCTTTTCCGCCGCAGCGGGTAAGCAGATCCGCCACGTCCAGGTGCCGATGGACGCATGGAAACAAGCCTTCGCATCGAGCGGCGCGCCGGATTGGCTCGTGAACCAGGTGGTCGAGCTGTACGAAACCTTTGTTCCGGCCAATTCGCTGGTGACCGATACTATTTCGCGCCTTCTCGATCGTCCCGCGCGGACAATCGATGCGTTTGCGAATGAGAATGCGGCGCAGTTGAAATAGCTCCCATTCACATCTTTTCATCCCGTTCGCACGTGCTGTATAACCCACCAGGAGTTTCAGGCGAGGCTATGGCGACGCAGCGGTTTAAGCTGACCATCGCGTATCGGGGCACTCACTATCATGGCTGGCAGGCGCAGCCGGTGATGGAGACTTACACCGGCGATCCGCCGCCGCCCGGCGAGGGGATTCCAACCATTCAGGGCATCCTGACCCGCACGATTATGATGGTCGTGCGCCATCCCATCACACTCGTCGGCTCGTCGCGCACCGACACCGGCGTACATGCCAAGGGGCAGATCGCACACTTCGATACACCGTTGAGTCAGATTCCCACCGACGGCCTTCGTCGCGCGATCAATGCGAAATTGCCCGGCGATATTCTCGTCCGCCGGATCGAGCCGGTGCCGGAGACGTTCGATGCCATTCAATCGACGGTGCGCAAGCGCTATCAGTATTTCATCTGGAACGCTTCAGACCGGCCTGTGTTTTTCAATGACTTGGCCTGGCACCGTTGGCATAAGCTGGATCTTCAGGCCATGCGCGCCGCCGCGGTACATCTGGTTGGCGAGCATGATTTCCTGAGCTTCGCCCGTCCCGGCCACGGACGCATCAACACCGTGCGCACGCTTCACGCCTGCGACATCGTCGCCCGTGATGCGAAGCTTGTGTTCGGCATCGAGGGCAGCGGCTTTCTGTGGAACATGATCCGCATCATCGTCGGCACCCTCGTGCAGGTCGGCATCGGGCGCTATGTGCCGGATGATATTCCAAAGATGCTTGCCGCCCTGGATCGTCAAGCCGCCGGCCCAACCGCGCCGCCGCATGGGCTGTATCTTCAGTGGATCAAGACCAAGCTTCGCACGACGGCTGTCCATCGTCTGCCCGATGGCTCGCTGGATGAACCGCAGCCGCAGGTTCAAAATGCCGAATCTGAAGCAGCCGACACGCAAATCGAGCAATAAATGATGAAACGCCCGAAGAACAATCGTTTTTCTGGCTCGCAAGATCAAGGCTTCGTGGAATTGTTGTGACGTGCTTGCGCGACCAGTTGCTGCATCAGCGAATTGGCTGCTTCGATGGCGGGGCGCGCCAGCGGATCATTGGCCATGGACTTCCCCGGCCCCTGGCCAAAGTGAAGGCCGCTGGGCGAGATGATGTTTACGCGGATTTCGCCCATCGGCGGCGCCGGCGGGCGCGGACCGTTCCAGATGCCGACCATTGAGGCAATTTGCCTGCCGGCCTCCAGTAGTGCATCGATGATCGGGTCGAGCGATTCGTTGGGATGGTCCCAGATGACTCCATCGCCGCTGAAGTTGTAATAGCGGGCGTGATGATCGGGATAGGCGGCCAGCAGATCCAGGCCATTAAGCAGCGGCACTTCGACGACGACGCCCAGAAGAAGGCGCTCGATTTCCGCCGGCGGCCGCACGCCCTGTGCTCGCAGAAAGTGCCAGGCCTGCGCGTAATGGCGCGATTCCAGGCCGCTCGTGCGAGCGATCTGCTGCCACAACTCGATCGCCTCACTTGGCCTTCCTCCAGAAACGGCATTTCGCGCCGCCATGAAAGTCACCCACGGCTCCCCCAGCGAAGCCGGTGCATCGCCCGGCGGCACCAGTTCCATCGGCAGATCGCCAAACAGCGTGTCACGGATACTCGGCCCAGCTTGCGGAGAGGATTCGGCCATGGGGGGATTCTACGGGGTGGGGGTCCGCTCGGCGAGGGACGCGGGTTCATTGCGCCAAGGACGCCAAGAGCGGCAAGAATGAAAATATAAACTGATTTCTTGGCGATCTTGGACCCCTTGGCGTCTTTGGCGCAAAAACATCGTTGCTCTTCGCGGCGGCCCTTGTTCCAGCAGAACGCCGCCGATTTGCAATCTTACTTCGCATCGCGCGAAATAGGCGCTCACGAGATATCTTTTGATCTGTCTCGCCGGCTTGATCTTGTGCGGCTGCACCTATTACCGCGTACGCGATGTGCCGACGGGTAAGGAATACATCACCGACAATTACCATCTCAATTACGCCGGCGGCGCGATTCATTTCACCGACCTGAAGACCGGCAAGATCGTAACCCTCAGCTCGTCGGAACAGGAAGTGATTCCCGCCGACGTGGCAAAAAGAGAAATCGCAAGCCAGAAGGATTAGAACCGATGCGGACGCGCTGGTATGGATTGCTTGTGCTGCTTTTGCTTGCTGGCTGCGCCGATCGGCAGATCGTCGTGCAGCGTTATGAGCTGACCGACCTGAAAGATGGGAAGACATACATCGCCGAGGGGCGCGAGATCAACAAGACCGCCGGCGGCGTCGTGTTCCGCCAGGAAGGCACCGGCGATTCGATCTCGCTATCCGATTGTCGCAAACGCCAGATCGAACCGGCCGTCTACCGTCTGGTCTTCAACCGCCATACCGGCGAATGGGAACGGGATGGACGAATCGATCATGGCCCAAGGACCGACGACACGGTAGCAGACTGATTGAATGAATGCCCGGTTTAGCCGCTACCGCTTGCGGTGCGCTTCGAGTGCAAGAAGCGCTCGACAAGCCGGGCGGCTAAACTTGGCTGACAGCGCTACTCGAT
Source organism: Tepidisphaeraceae bacterium (assembly GCA_025450555.1). Taxonomy (GTDB): domain Bacteria; phylum Planctomycetota; class Phycisphaerae; order Tepidisphaerales; family Tepidisphaeraceae; genus JANWHF01. The sequence goes on from JANWHF010000163.1 coordinate 14,544, forward strand.
AATTCTTCGCTTCTGCGCAAATCACACCGGATTGATCTTCGTTCCCACCGCTTCGCCCGCGAGGACGCGGGCGATGTTTCCCGGGGTTTTGAGGTTGAAGACAACCAGAGGGATTTTGCGCTCCATGCAGAGGGTGATGGCGGTCAGGTCCATTACGCGAAGCTGCTGGTTGAGCACCTGGCGGTAGGTGATGTCCTTATAGAGGACGGCGGCCGGGTCCTTCTTGGGATCGGCGCTGTAGATGCCATCCACTTTGGTGGCTTTGAGCAGCACATCCGCGGCAATTTCGGTGGCGCGGAGCGCGGCGCAGGTGTCGGTGGTGAAAAAGGGATTGCCGGTGCCGGCGGCGAGGATGATGACCCGGCCTTTTTCCAGATGTCGCACGGCGCGCCGGCGGATGAAAGGCTCGCAGACGCTGTAGATGCTCAGGGCCGACAGCACGCGCGTGGGCTGGCCGATTTTTTCCATTGTCTCCTGCAACGCCAGCGCGTTGAGCAGCGTGGCGAGCATGCCCATGTAGTCGGCGGTGGCGCGGGGAATGTGGCCCATTTCGGCAAAGGTCGCGCCGCGGATGAAGTTCCCGCCGCCCACGACCACGGCAAGCTGCACGCCTTTGCGGGCGACATCGGCACATTGATGAGCGATGTTTTCCAGCTCCTGCCCCTCGATGCCAAAGCCGCCCTCGTGGCAGAAACCTTCGCCGCTGATTTTGAGCAATACACGTTTATAAGTCGGCGCCGCTTTGTCTGGCATGGGCACGCATTATAGGGATGTGGAGGCGATAGAGAAGCGTTCACTGGCAAACTCCACCCGCAAGAGCACAATGGCCGATAAGGGTGATACGAATGAGTGTCGGACTGATCGGCTATCGCGGGAGCGGTAAAACGACGATAGGCAAGCGATTGGCCGATCGGCTGTGGCAGCCATTTATTGATACTGACGACGTGGTGATCAAAAAAGCCGGCAAGTCGATCAAGGAAATCTTCGAGCAGGAAGGCGAGCAGCGTTTCCGCGATTTGGAAACCGAAGTCGTGCGCGAAGTTTGCACGCAGCCGGAGACGGTGATTGCCTTTGGCGGCGGCGCGCTGGACCGCGACGAAAATCGCGAGGCCATCAAGCAGGCGGGACTTCGCCTCGTCTATTTCAAATGCGAGCCGGCGGAGCTGCTGAAGCGCATTGCGAACGATCCGCAGACGGCTGCGAACCGGCCGGCGCTGTCGAATCTCGGCGGGAGCATCGAGGAAATCGAATCGGTGCTCGCGCGACGCGAGCCGATTTGGCGCAGCATGGCCGGCGCGGAGCTGGAGGTCACTTACTTAACGCCGGAAGATGCGGTGCCATACGTGGTGCGGCTGATGTAACAGGAATTCGAGAATGAACCCCAGATCGACACAGATGAACACAGTTCAATCAAAGGCGAGCTTTTACCTGTGTGCATCTGCGCGAATCTGTAGCTAATCTATTCTTACGCCTAATGGATATCACGATCAGCGCGATTCAACTCATCCCGTTGTCGCCCGCGTTCTACGTTGTCGTGCCAATTTTTGTGCTTGCCCTGGGGGCCTGCGTCGGCAGCTTTTTAAATGTCGTCGTCTGGCGATTGCCGCGCGGGGAATCGCTGATCACGCCGCCTTCGCACTGTCCCAAGTGCAACAACCTGCTCAAGTGGTATGACAATGTTCCGGTGATCGGCTGGCTCATGCTCGGCGGCAAATGCCGGTTCTGTAAGCAAAAGATTTCGGCGCGATATCCAATTATCGAGGCGATCACAAGCCTGCTTTTTCTCGGCTATTACCTGATGTTTTTCGTCGCGCAGATGGGGCCGATTGTTGGCGTCGATGCCCAAGGCCACATCCTCACCGGCGCTCGACCGCTGAGCATTGTTACCGATTGGCCGATTTATTTTCTGGACATGGTGCTGCTGAGCGGACTGCTGGCGGCAAGCCTCGTCGATGCCGAACAGTACATCATTCCGCTGGAGATTCCGTGGTTCGTCGCAGTGGTTGCGCTGATCGTGCACGCGGTCTTCGATGAACCCTCCACGCCGGGCGGGCTCGTGGCGCAGCCGCTGCCTGCGGCCCTCGCAGTCGGCGCGGGAATCGGCGTGATCATCAGCTTTCTCCTCTGGTTGACCGGCATCCTGCGCGGGAGCTTTGCCGAGGGTGCGCCGCTTATGGAAATCGAGCGCGCGGCGTTGGAAAAACAGCGCGAGCAGCAGCAAACGCAACCGGATCAGGAACAGCCGAAGCGAAGCAAGGCTGCCCGCGAGGCGCTGGAACGGGAGGGGACGCAAGCCGAGCGCGAAGTTGTCGTCGAGGAAAAGGAATGGACGCCGGCCCAGATTCGCGCGGAGATGCGCTGGGAAATGCTGTTTCTTCTGCCGGCCCTCGTGCTGGGCATCGGCGCAGTGCTGCTGGCATGGAAGGTTCCGAGCTTCAGCCGGATTTGGGATCAAGCAGCATCGATTCGATGGGTCAGCGCGCTGCTCGGATCCGTTTTAGGCGGTTTAGTCGGCGGCTTTGTCGTCTGGCTCGCGCGCATTCTCGGCACGGTCGGCTTTGGCCGCGAGGCGATGGGACTGGGCGATGTTCACCTGATGGTGGCGGTGGGGGCCGTGCTGGGAGCCGGGCCGGCCATCGTGGCGTTCTTCCTGGCTCCCTTCTTTGGAATTGTCCTGGCAATTTACATGATGGTCACCGGCACGCGTCGGGAGATGCCGCTGGGGCCGTACTTGAGCTTGGGCAGCGCAACCGTCATGTTGTTCTACGGCCCCATTGCTGCTTACCTGGCCCCCGGATTGGCGGGCGCGAGCCAGATGATTCACGGTTTAGTCGGTATGATGTAAGACGCTCTAACGTAAGGTTTTTCCATCGCGCACGACTGTTAAAAAAGAGTGTGCGGGAAACATATGTCGAACCTCTGGCTCAAATTCAAAATCTGGACGAAGGTCATCGCCGGCCTGCTGGTGCTGATTTACATTCTGGCGTTCTTCATCAAGAACCATTCCGATCCGGCTAACGTCTGGATTTTCCCCTGGCACGATATCCAGACCACCGTGCTGTATGTGGCGGGCATCAGCTTTCTGGTGGGGGTCCTGGCGGCCCTCCTCTTTCGCACGATCATTCGCACTCGTCGGCAGATTCGCGAACTCAAAGAGCGCAACCGAAGCGTAAAGCTCGAACGGGCCGTTCAGGACATGCACACCAAGGCGGCGATGCTTCGAGCCAAACCGGTTGGGGCGACGGGTACTTCTGCGGGCGAAACAATTGCGGAAAAGGATGACTCCACCGAAGAGGGAGAGTAAACCAAGATCAGGTTGCGCCCGTTGTTGGTTAGCGGCGACGCGAAGCGGAGCACGTGATTGATTGGGCGGGAAAGCGCTCCGCTTCGCGTCGCGGCTAAACTTGGCATCTCAATGCGTCCTCGAATCACAGTTTAATTCGCGCAAATTCTGCCGGTTTTTCCGGCCATTGTCTTGACGGCGGGCCATTTTGCCGTAGCATGCCCGCCACGGGTTTTCCGTATGAAAAGGAGTCATATGGCACGGGTGTGGACAGGGATGTTCGCGGGATTGGTGTTGGTGGCCGTCGTCGGCTGCCAGAACAAGGTTTACGACGAAAATCAGGCGCTTCGCAAACAGAATCAGGAGCTGCAAACGCAGCTCGATGCGAATCGCTCTCATCCGGAATCGGCTCCGCCGATTGTGCATCAGGAGCCACCGCCCCAGTCGCCGACTGTCGCGCAACACAATGCAGAGGCAGCCGACACCGAGAACCCCGCTCCGTCAGAGCCAGCCCCCCGGCACCGGCCTGACCTGGGCAATTTGAAAGTGACCGAAGACAAGAACGCGGGCACCACCACCGTTCATCTGCCGTCCGATTTGTTCTTCGATTCCGGCCAGGCGACGCTTCGCGAGTCAGCCAAAAAATCGCTGGACAAGGTAGCCGCCGCCCTCAGGAAGGATTATGCCGGCAAGAAGGTTCGCATCGAAGGCTACACCGACAGCGACCCCATCGTCCACAGCAAGTGGAAGAGCAACCAGGAGCTTTCCGAAAAGCGCGCCCAGGCGGTTCGCGAATACCTGGTGAGCAAGGGCGTCAGCGCCAGCCGCGTGACCACCGTGGGCTACGGCGAAAAGAAGCCGGTGAGCCAGAACAAAGCGCAGAATCGCCGGGTGGAAATCGTCGTGCTGACGCGCGGATCGTAACGACATTTTCGTTCCGTTTAGCGGGCTCGCTTGCGAGCCGTTGACCGCGCTTTTCAATTGCAGCGCGCAACGGCGTGCAAGCACGCCCGCTAAACATTTTCCCTTATCGCCCTTTAGCATCCATCGACGCGCAAACCATTTCCTTATCATTGCGCCAGAAGATGCATCGGTGCGCGAGTGCCGGAAAGCTCCAGAGGACCGGGCGCCCCGGATCAGTGTTGGTGGGATCGAGTAAATGTGTTCGGCTGATTTCCTTGTAGCCGGCCGGTGTGAGCTCGGCCGAAATCAAATCCCCATGCTCGTTGGCGATCAGGTATCGATTTCCTGAATCTCCAAGCGGAATGAGAAACGCCGTCGCCCAGCTTTGCGGGCCGGCATCACCCGTGGTCGCGGCAAAGGTGTCCCAGATTCGATCGCCACTCTTCAAATCGAGACACCTTAGGTAGCCTTGAATATCAACGCCATAGATATGGCCATCGCGCAGAATCGGCGGAGACATCAGACTGTGCAGCGCATCGGTGCGGCGCTCGCTCTTGCCGCGTCGCTTCCAGAGGATCGACGCGGCAGGGTGGGAGGGATCGAGCTTCAGCACCATCGCGCCTTCGCCGGCCGAGGACACCATCAGCAGATCGCCCAGGTTCGGATCATGAACGAAGCGCGGCGTCGTAATGGAGACGCCATTGTTCACCGGGCCAAACGGCTCCGACCAGTAAACCTTGCCAGTTTGTGGATCCAGTCCATGAACAGCTTTGGGATCCCAGATGATCAGTTGTCGAACGCCGCCCGCAGTGTAAATCATCGGCGGGCAATAACCGGGCGGATTGGCTGCCAGCGCGGTCCAGATCACGTTGCCGGTCATCTTGTCGAAAGCGGTCACGAGGCCGTGGCCGTCTGATGGATCGTTCCCGCAGGTCAGGACAATCAGTTTGTTTCCATCGACAAGGGGATGAGCCGCAAATCCCCACATGGGCGTGGGCGATTTTGGGCCAGATAGATGTTTCGACCAGACGACGGATCCATCCAATACCTTCAGGCAAAGCAGATCGCCTTCCGCGCCGAGCGTGTAAACGCGTTCGCCATCAACAGCCGGCGTCGTGCGTGGGCCAGCGGAAAAGGAAAGGCCGTAAGCACATTCGTATTCGTGCGTCCAAAGCACCTTCCCGCTGGACTGATCGAGACAGAGCACGCGCTCGACGCCCGGCTGGGTGATCTTGTCATAGGGATTTCGCGGCCGGCTTACTTCCTGGCGCAGAATATGATCGGTGACAAAAACGCGCCCGTCGGCCACCGCCGGTCCGGCATATCCGCCGGCAACTGGAGCGCGCCACAGAACCTTCAATCCGGTCGGCGGAAACTTTTCGAGTAATCCTGATTCGCGCCAAACACCATCGCGCTTCGGGCCGAGCCACTGCGGCCAATCATCGCCCCGAGCCAGGCTGCCCAACAGAAGAATCGTGACTACTGCCAACGCCCCGCAACGGTGCCTCATTTCCTCTCGCTCCCGGCAAAGCTAATGGTTATCCTTGTCTGAGCCGCGCAACATATGAAGTTTGGAATCGCCGGTGAGGTAGTAAAAACCACCTTCGACCGGCTGCCACGCCGGAAGCACACCGGCTGGGTCGGCAATGCGCTCGACATAATCGAGCAGGCCACTTTCAGCGGGATTCTCGGCTGACACTGGGGTGCGGCGAATCAGATAAAGCCGATAAGCGGCCGAAAGCTTGGCATTCACATCCGCCTGGCCGGCGTCCGCATCAGAAGTCTCTTGCGCGATGACAGCGAGATATTTCTGACTCGCATCGATATGACGGACATTCTCGAAGTTAGTCCCATTTTGAGCGCCGGGGGCATCGTCTTCAAGCTCGGACCAGGTCTCGGCCGGGCGATCGAGATTGTACGCGTACAACACGCGGGGCGACGCCAGATAAAGGTGCGGCCCCACCAGTTTCACGAGCACATTCCAGCTCTTGCCCGCGACCAGCTTTCGGTCCACCGTCTGATCGCCTTGTTTTGCCTTATCGTTGTCGGCGTTGGCGTCAGCCTCCTGATCCGAAAGCTTGAAGCGCAGTTTGACCGGCTGGCCGGTTTCCAGCGAATAAATATTGACGAACTTTTCCGATCCGGCGTCGGCCAGTGCCAGGATACGACCCTCGGAAATCTGCAATTGATCGGGCTGAGTCGCGCCCACGAACGGCGGCGGGCCATTTCCATTATCGGCGTTTTCCCGGTCGGTCGAATCGGGCCAGGGCTTATACAGATCCTTCAGGCAGATCCGATCGGGCAGCGTGTAGACCAGCGTTCCATCCACCGCCAGCGCCAAATTCACCGGCACCATGCCGTTCTGCGCGCTGAAATTCTTGGTGCATCGCAGCAGTCCGCTGGAGGTATCGAGCGCGGCAAGACGAACCCCCGTTTCACTGGTGATCTTGACGACGGTGAAATCCTCGTTGGCCACAAGCCGGTCGATCGGCCGGTCGCTCAGGCGAGCCTGCCAATTGATATGGCCGGTCGGTATTTCCGCGGCCAAAATCCGGCCGTGGCTTGTCGTGATTAGAACGTGATCACTGACGATTTTCACTTCACCGATCTGCTCGGGGGCATTGGCCGCCGCGCGCGGGAGTACTGGGTTGATTACTCCGCCGATTCCCGGCATCGGCACGCCGCGCGCCATGTTCATCCGCATTCTGCGGTCCTGGCGAATCCAGACTTGGCCGTTTTGCAGGATGACGACTTCGCCGTTGATCCGTGGCTGAACCTGAGCGTTGGAATCATCGAGCCGCGCAATCTCCATTTGCGGCATCCCCGTCAGGTCGATTCGCCAGGCAACGCGGCCGTCGGGGTGCAGGCAGGTCATCTGCGACGAACCCCAGACGAGCAGGGCATCATCCGACCAGCCACAATGTGTCGGCGTTTCCTTCAGTGCATCGCTCGACAGGAGTGGCGAAATCTGGCCGGCGGCAAAGACCAGCAGCTTATGGTCCGTTGACCACGCCACGACACGATCGTTTCGCGAGCAGTCGCGATCGGGGGCCAGAAGGGCGGCAATGTTGTCAATTGTCGTCTGCGGTGACTGTGCATTAAAGGCGTGAAATACCTTATCGCCATGCGAACGAATGGGAATGGGAATGTGGAAGTCAGGCAGCGCCTTGCTGGCTTC
>JANWHF010000164.1 GCA_025450555.1 Tepidisphaeraceae bacterium
CCGTGGCCCAATCGCTGCAGCAACCGCCAAACCGCGCGCCGCGATGCGATTGCTCCGCGGCGAAGTTTCGCAGTATCTTTAGAGTCGCTGCGTTCCGGACACGAATTGATTGCCGCGAAATACATGATTTGCTCCTTTCGCGCGCGAACAGCGTTGGCCTCACACCGTTACAGATGCAGGTCGCCCGCGGCCTCAGGTTGGTATAAAACCTTCTCGATCACGAATCGTCGCGTTCCGCGTTCAGTGCCTGGACCGGCAGATTCGCCGGCGCGACACCCCAAAATGGCCGTGCCCAAAATTGAAAGCACCGAAACCGAAGCGCTCTCACCACCGGCTCCAAGCGGGTAGACAACCGTCAGAGGGACATGCGCCCGCGAGACGGCATCAAAAACTCGAACGGTCGAATTCATCGTGACCACGTCAGCCGCAACGTTCCACGGAAAAATGATTTGGGCCAGGCGCAGCTTCCGTTCCAGGGCGTTGATGTAACCGCCCAGGGCCCGCTTTCCGCAGCTTGCGCGGATGAGGGCCTTGAGACGCCGAAAGTCGTCGATGGTGATCACGGTCATCGCGTCGCCACCCGGCGGTTGATGCTCTTCCCCGCATGGAAATACGTCGGATTTTTCCCGCGGGGCTTCCGGCGCGACCGGATCAAAATCGAGAAAGAGCTCGACCGATCGGGTGGAGGACCTGTCTTCGCGCCACCTGTCTGGGTTGGTCTTATCGATACCTTTCATGGCGTCGCCTGCCTTTCTGCGTTCAGCATTTGATGAATTAATTGCGGTCATTGGGCCTGGATATTAAGGCATCACCATCGCGCCGGGCCGCTGCGGGTCTCTTCGCTCGCGACGGATCTGTCGAGCCAGGAGCCGCTGCACCGAGCGACGAACGCGGGCCGCAGCTTTGTCCGCGGCGACGTACAAATCTTCCTGAATCGCTTCAGTGACGATGGTGCCCCGATGACGAACTGCAGCAACCATGCTGCACCGCTTATCGATCCCGCCATGATTTGCATTCACGTCCTCGAGCCGTGCCGTGACCTTCACGACCCAGGCGGCAAACGGTCGCAAGGCCGATTTGATCCGCGATTCAACGTGAGCACGAATTCCTTCGGTCAATGCGAAACCCATGGCTCTGATATGAATGTCCATCTCACACCTCTCATATCCGACCCCGGATCAGGACGTTCCTGGACGGGCGTCGGCAACTGCGCTACCCCCATTGACGCGACATGCTACGATCCGGAAACGTATAGATAAAATACGATCTTTCGATCTTTCATATTGAATATCTGAATGAATGGAGGCAGTGATGAAATGGATGAATTACAACCACCTGTATTATTTCTGGATGGTGGCGCGCGAGGGAGGCGTTGTGCGCGCCAGCGAAGAATTGATGGTTTCGCAGCCGACGGTCAGCAATCAGCTTCGGGAATTGGAGAAGTCGATGGGCCAGAAGCTCTTCCAGCGAGCCGGCCGCGGGATTCGGCTCACGGAGGCCGGCCGCGTCGCGTTCAACTATGCCAATGAAATCTTTTCGCTGGGACAGGAAATGCAAAACGCGCTCGAGCACCACGCGTCAGGGCCGGTGCCGAGGCTGGCGGTGGGCCTGCTTGATGTGATTCCAAAACCGGTGGCTCACCAGCTCCTGATGCCGGCCATGAAGCTTCCCGTCGTGCCGCGGCTGATTTGCCGCGAAGACAAGGCCGACCGCCTTCTGGCCGACCTGGCGGCGCGCCGTACGGAACTGGTGCTCAGCGATTCTCCCGTCGGCACCGCGATCCAGGTGGCCAGCTATAACCATATGCTGGGCGAATCGGGCGTCTCGTTCTTCGCGACGAAAGAACTGACCGAGCGATACAAGCGCGGCTTTCCCAAGTCGCTCAACGGTGCGCCCATGCTGTTGCCGACCGATCACACTCAGGTCAGGCGATCGCTGAACATCTGGTTCGACGCCAAGCGCGTGCAGCCATTGGTGGCGGGTGAATTTGACGACAGCGCGTTGATGTTCTGGTTCGGCCGCGCCGGCGCGGGCATCTTTCCCGGCCCAACGTTGATCGAAACCGCGCTTCGGCGTGAGATGGACCTTCAGGTGTGTGGAAGAGCGCGAGAGGTGCGCGAACATTTCTACGCGATCACGCTTGAAGAAAAGCCGACCAATCCAGCGGTCGTCGCCATCTGCAAGCAAAAATTGCTGGGGACTTAGCAGCTTCTCATCGAAATCGATTTGCCGTGAGAAAAAGATCGGTAGGGCTCGATTATAAATCCTCGGTTCCGCGGACCGGTGCCCTATCCAATTGAGCTACGGTTGCGGCGATGCAAAGCGAGTGCAGCGGACGATCGATCATCTGGGCGGAGCCGGCTTCAGCTCCCAGGAAGCGCCGGATTGTCGATGGATTGCCAGCGCCACTTGATCGGTCGTGGACAACTCAAAGTGATCTGTTTTTGCGGGAAACACCGGAAAAAGTGCGTTATTCCGTTGGAGGTTTACATATCGCCGAAGCGAGTCGGGGTTTGGTGGACTCACCTGCCAGCAGGTCTTATCTGGCGACCAGGAAAAACCAACGAGCCGGATATCGCGCACCGCACCATGCTGAATCAGGCCCACCAGGTAGATGAACCATTGGCGGCCCGCGATCAGGCGGCGGCCCAGCAGCAATCCGCTGGCATCGCTGGAATGTTCGATATCCGGCTCGCCGATCATCGCAAAGCCACGCCGGGAATCGGGAAGCGTCGTGTCGCGCAGAACGATGGGATCCCCGTTGCCCTCATCGCGCACGTATTGTTCGACGGCATGCTGCCAGGTGGCGAGGGTGACAGTCATCGGACGTGGGCCCGGCCCCGGCTCGGCGCAGCCGCCGGCGAGCAGCATCAATAGACACGCGATTCCCAAAGTCGAGGTTTTCATATCATCTGAGCAGGGAGGCGATGCGATCGTTATGCCGAGCGGCGGCGACGTCGGCGGCCGTCATCTGGCGCCGATCCCGCGCCAGCCGATCGGCCCCGTGCAACAGCAGGAATTGGACGATCTGAGGATTCCCGCCTAGCGCTGCCTCGTGCAGTGGCGTCGATCCGGCGGCGTTGGTCGCGTTCACCGACGCCCCGGATTCCACCAGCTCGCGCACCATCTCTAGATGAGCACTCCGGCAGGCCAGGTGCAGCGGAGTGGTTTGATAAGCATCCGCGGCATTTGGATTGGCGCCCCCGGCCAGCAGCTTCGCGGCCGCGTCGATCTTTCCCGCCAGTGCCGCATCATGCAGCGGTGTTCGGCCAAATTCATCGGGATGGGCGGCAGGGGAGGCTGACGCCAAACCGGGAGAGAGTGCGCCAGTTCTTTTCAACTTAGCTGGAAGCTTGTATGCAACAAGCAATGGAGCGCCTTCGTCATTTTCGCGCGCCGCCACGCCCGACGCGCTATGGTGAGAATCGTCATCAGTCGGATCCGCCGTCCCTTGGAAACAGGAATTGGCGATTGACACCAGTTCCGCCGGCCGCCCGCGGTGGCCATAATCAATTCCCCAGAAGGTGCTCAACTCCTCCAACTTCTGCTGAAAGTACTCCCGCGGGCGCGGCGAGCCATCGGGGGTGCGGTATCGCCATAGGATCGCCGGCGTCCGTTCGCGCACCGCAGCTCTCAGCGCGGGGCGCATCGACAGATCAAAAAATCCCGGATTCAGCGCCTCATCGAGATGATCCGTGATGAACAGCGCAAAAAAGTCCGAGTCCCGGCGGACGTGGTCGGCCAACTTCCACAGTGGCCCATCGCGCACGACCATCGGCGGACGCATTACGCCGGCGATCAATGTCTCTTCTGCCACATTTCGATAAAACAGGAAACCGAGGTAATTGGCCGCCAGGTCACCGTTCGCGTAATCGCCGTTGGCTGCGAGTCCGAGCCATCCGGCTTCGGAGCCGGGGCCTTGGGTTCCGATCCGCACAGCGGCGGCCACGGCTTGCGATTCACTTTCTCCGCGCTTTTTGGCCAGCCGCCACGCCCAGTAGTAGGCAATTCCTTCATCCGTGAAATGCCCCAGTTTATCGGTGCCCATGTACGTGCCATAGACCTTGATCGTCGAGGCGAAAAACCAGCGAGAGAAGACGCGATAGTCCAGTGGGGCAAAAGCATGCTCGTAAATGTTGTGATCGGTTTCCCGATAGGAAACCAGCCGGCCCGGATAGCGTTCGCGCATTGCATTGGACAGGAATAGCCACTCGAACGCCTCGATTTCGTGAACCGACCACGGTAGCGAGGAATGGATATTGTCCACGAGTTGCTCGGGGCGCTGCAGCGTGGCTACGTCGCCGCCACTTTTCATGGCAGCCAGAATCTGCTCATTGGTTTTTTTCACCCCCGCATCCAGCAGATCATAAGCCCATTGACTGAAAAATGGCCCCAGGTCAACGAACTCGCGCCCGATAGGCGTCGTGAATTGATCCGTCTCATGAGCCGCGAGCGGTTCAGCCGCGCATCCTAAAAAGAATATCAAGAGGATCCAGAGCGGACCGGTCCCGCGTCGCATGAGGCATCCCCCGAATTGAGGTGCGATTAAATCCAAGCGTTCGCCGTCAAAGAACCTGCGAGCATGCGGGGAAGGCATACGAACCGCGTGCCAACGGCATTTGCATGTAAATAGGGTATTGCGGTTATACGTCCGTCTGAAAACCCGAATGACGGTCGTAGCTTCAGCGCACCAGCCACGCAAACAGGGGGGAAAGAGCGCACCCGGTAGGACTCGAACCTACAACCCTCGGTTCCGAAGACCGATGCTCTATCCAATTGAGCTACGGGTGCGGCAATCGCGACGGATTGTAGCGGGTCGTCGTCGTTTCTCCAGTGACTCGCATATGATGCGAACATGATGACCAAAGCGGATGTGGCGATCGTCGGCGCGGGGCCGATCGGGATTGAGATGGCGGTGGTCCTCAAGCGCGCAGGCATCAGCTATCTGCATTTTGATTCGAAGCAGATCGGCCAGACCATTTCCTGGTTTGCGCCGCAGACGCGATTTTTTAGTTCGAATGAGCGTATCGCGATCGCGGGCGTGCCGTTGCAGACGCCCGACCAGAGCAAGGCGACGCGCGAGCAATATCTGGCTTATCTGCGCTCGGTCGTCGTGCAGTTCGATCTGCAGATCAACACTTATGAGCCGGTGGTGGGTATCGAGCGGCACGAAGATGGATTTGTGTTGACCACGCAGCCGGCACGGGGAATGAAGCGTTATTGGGCGCGAAAGATCGTTTTAGCCACCGGTGGGACCGATCGCCCCCGGCGATTGAACATCCCTGGCGAAGATCTGCCGCATGTGAGCCATTATTTTCAGGATCCGCACACTTACTTCCGTCAGAAACTTCTGATCGTCGGCGGAAAAAACTCGGCCGTCGAAGCGGCGCTGCGCTGCCAGCAGGCGGGCGCTGAGG
>JANWHF010000165.1 GCA_025450555.1 Tepidisphaeraceae bacterium
CCGGCCTAATCGATGTCCACGTTCATTTCCGCGAGCCGGGCGATGAAGAAGAGGAAACCATCGCCTCGGGATCGGCGGCGGCAGTCGCGGGCGGCTTCACCACCGTCTGCTGCATGCCCAACACCCGTCCAACGCTCGATAACGAAGGGCAGATCGAATTTGTCCTGCGCGAGGCGCAGCGCGTGGGGCTGGCTAACGTGCTTCCAGTGGGCGCGATCACCAAAGAACGACAAGGCAAGGAGCTTGCCGAGATCGGCTCGATGCATCAGCGCGGAGCGGTCGCCTTCAGCGATGACGGCGTGGGCGTGGCCGATGCATCGGTCATGCGCAAGGCGCTGCAATATTCGAAGATGTTTGACACCGTGCTGATGCAGCACTGCGAGGAGCCGACCCTTTCGGGCGGCGCGATGCACGCGGGGCTGGTCGCGACGACCTTGGGCATCGGCGGCATCCCTGCCGAGGCCGAGCAGCTCATGATCTCGCGCGACCTGCTGCTCAATCGGACGATCAAATGCCGCTACCACGTGCAGCACATCAGCACCGCCGGCAGCGTCGAGCTGATCCGCCGGGCCAAGGCCGACGGAATGACCGTGACTGCTGAGGCGGCGCCGCATCATCTTCTGCTGACCGATGAGATGTGCCGGACGTTCGACACCAATTACAAGATGAACCCGCCCCTCCGCACGGCCGCCGACGTGCAGGCCTGCATCCAGGGCATCAAGGACGGCTCCATCGATATCCTCGCCACCGATCATGCCCCGCATCTTGCGGAAGAAAAAGAGCGGGAATTTGTTTACGCCCCCTTCGGCATCATCGGGCTCGAATGCGCGCTGCCGCTCTATATTCAGGCTCTGGTCGAGCCGGGACATATCAGCTGGATGCAGCTTGTGGACATGATGACCAGCCGCTGCGCGAAGATCGTCCAAATCGACAAGGGGACACTCAGGCAAGGCAAAGATGCGGACGTGACGATCATCGATCCGAATCTGAAATGGACGATCGATGTTTCAACGTTCCAGGGTAAGAGCCGCAATTGCCCGTTTGATGGGTGGGATGTGAAGGGGAGAGCCGTCACGACGATCGTCGGCGGTCAGGTGAAGTGGAGCCTGGAGGAGCAGACTATCGCGTCGCGATGAGTAATCAGGCGCGAAGCCGCAAGCGAGCTGCGTCAGCCGATCGGCGTTCGCAAGTCGCTTGCGGCTTCGCGCTATGAAATAGGTCTCTCAGCTCCGGCTTTTCTCCGCTTGCCTGATAGGTTGGCTCCTTCTAGACTCATAACCGTTCGCTAGGGGCGGCCTGGTCGAAGTCCGGGCCTGAGAGAGCACCCTTGGAACCTGATCCGGCTTGTACCGGCGTAGGGAAGCGAATGTGCGACATGCCCGTCATTTGCATCCCGCCTGGAATGTGCCCGCTCGGCACGACCGACCGCTTGAAAGCGGCAAATCGGATCTGAAGTCAATGCAGCATATTGCGTGAAAGAAGGAGTTACGATGAGCCTGTCGAAAATTGCCGTCGATCGTTCGTATGCGCTGCCGCCACTGGGAGACAATCCTTCAACCGAAGCGCAGGGAACGACGCCGGGCTCTTTTGCCAGGCGCGGGGAGGTCGGCACGCCTTGGGCCTACAGTTCTCCCGACACACCCGGCATGCCGGGGGTTTCGGATCTGACGGCTCTGGATTTTGCTTCGCAGCGCGATCATGAAGGCGTCACACAGCTCGAGCAGGCGCGGATTGGACAGGTCACGCCCGAGATGAAACGGGTCGCGCTGCGCGAGCCACATTTGTCGCCCGAGCAGATTCGCGGCGAGGTGGCCGCAGGGCGGATGATCATTCCGGCCAACAAAGTGCACCTGAAATACAAGCTGGAGCCGATGGCGATCGGCCGCGCGTCGCTGACCAAGATCAACGCAAACATGGGCGCGTCACCGGTTTCTTCGGGTATCGAGCAGGAAGTGGAAAAGCTCAAGTGGGCCGAGCGCTGGGGCGCTGACACGGTGATGGATCTTTCGACGGGTGGTGATCTGGATGCCTGCCGCGAGGCGATCATCGAGAATTCCACCGTGCCGATCGGGACCGTGCCGATTTATTCAATGATCATCGGCCGATCAATCGAAGACCTGTCCTATGACGTGATACTTAAGGAAATCGAAAAGCAGGCGAAGCAGGGCGTCGATTATTTCACGATTCATGCCGGCGTGCTGCGCGAGCATCTGCCATTTGTGCGCAAGCGCCTGATCGGCATCGTGTCGCGCGGCGGATCGCTGCTGGCCAAGTGGATGCTGCATCACAACAAGCAGAATCCCATGTACGAAATCTTCGACGACATCTGCGACATCATGCGCGCCTACGACGTGAGCTTCAGCCTGGGCGATGGCCTTCGCCCCGGCGGCCTGGCCGACGCCAGCGACGAAGCTCAGCTTCGCGAGCTGGCGACGCTTGGTGAACTGACCGAGCGCGCCTGGGCGCGTGGCTGCCAGGTGATGGTCGAAGGGCCGGGCCACGTGCCTTTCGATCAGATCGAGTACAACATGAAGCTGCAGCGTAAGCTCTGCCACGGCGCGCCGTTTTACGTCCTGGGGCCGCTGGTGACCGACATCTTCCCCGGCTACGACCACATCACCAGTTGCATTGGCGCCACCGCCGCCGGCTTTCACGGCGCGAGCATGCTCTGCTACGTGACTCCAAAAGAACATCTCGGGCTGCCCAAGAAAGATGACGTGAAGCAGGGATGCGTGGCTTACAAGATTGCCGCCCACGCGGCAGACGTGGCCCTGGGCATTCCCGGCTCGCGCGATCGCGACGATGAGCTGACCAAGGCACGAGCCGCCCTCAATTGGCAAAAGCATTTCGAGCTTTCATTCGATCCGGAACTGGCCCGCGCCTATCACGATGAGGACCTGGAAGTCGATACCGATTTTTGTGCCATGTGCGGCCACGACTGGTGCAGCGTGCGCATCAGCAAGGAAATCACCGACTTCTACAGCGGAAAAGATGACCAATCGCAGCCGGTAAAGAAAGCCTTGCTAAGCCCCGGCATCACCGAAGCCGGCGCCGACATCCTCAAGCAGCGTGGCAACCTGAGTGCTGAAGAAATCATGCGTCTCGCGCACAAAGGCAAAAAAGCCGTCTGTCACAGCGACAATGTGGAGGACGAGGACGCAGCGCGCGACGTGCAGAAGGTCGTGCAGGTCAACACGCTCAAAGCGCACGGCGTGGTGGTGAATGAGTCGGGGTTATAGGCACATCTATTTTAGGCGATATATTCCGCGGCCATTGAAGGTCAGCAGCCCCGCGTCCCGAAGGACTTGCAGTTGCTGGCGTATCTTCGCGCGGACATGTTTGTTGCCCGGATGCAGGGCGGCGAGTTCGGCTTCGCGAGCATAGACGTCGTTCAACGCGAAGTGAGCCGTCGGCAACGTCTGAAGAATTCGAAGAAGATCGAGCGTCCAACCGCGAACCTGCGCCGGAATTTGCGAAAGGGGCCGGAGTTTTTCGTACGATTCGCGAATCACATCAACAGCGGCGGGCACGCCGGATTGGACGATGGTCAATTTCCCTTCGGGCGCAATGGCATCCAGGCGGATGTTGCAGCCTACCCAGCCGGCTCTCCTTGCCTGTGCACCAAGCGGTTTTCGTTTCTCCACGCAACTCTTCGCAAAGAAAAATGAGGGGATCAGCATCAAATTCTCAACTCGCCACATTGACGAATACTGCATGACCAGCAGGTTCGGCGTACGATCGCTTTCTATTGCCGCGATCATCGCGTTGTAGGCGGCATCAGGAATCCGTCGTTGGTTCCACTTCCTTCCCGACTTTAATTGATAGTTGGCGCCGCACGATAGGCAGGAAAGATCGACGGCCTTCGTGTTGGGCGGGGACGCTTCAAGGGCGTTATTCCTGCAAGCGGCGCAATAGAGGTAGGCAGAGGCCCAATTCTCCGTAATGCATCGCGCCAATTGAGTGTTGCTCTTGTAGGCGGTCCCCAGCGATGCGTCCATTTGTAGCTGCATTGGTTAAGCAGCGCAAATATACCGGGCGGGCTCGGGTTCGGCGACTCAGGGCTGCTTTGCTTCCGTCGCAACTCCAGCGATCAAATTATTCTGGATCGGCTTGAGCGACGGGCCAGTCAAGTAGATCGATCCCCACGTGCTGGGACGGGCCTGGGTGAGCACCTGCTTAGGAGCCGACCAGAAATATTCGGCGGCGTGCTGATAATTCCGCACGTGGATATTGAAGCCGAGCTGCGGCTGGTGCCTGGGGTTCCAGCCGTGAAGAAGATGGCCGGGGATGAAGATCTCGGTGACGTAGCGATCGTTAAGGATGCGGGTGTCGGATTTGATTTTCGGCTCGGGGATGATGCTGGAGGCCAGGCCGTCACCGGGACTGCGCCAGCGGCCGACGACGCCGGAAACGCCATAGCGCGATTCGCTATCGACCGGCACGAAGAAGAAGTGATGGCAGTCAGGATCGTAGCCGCGCTGATCGGCCCTCACTGGATGCGTTGAGATCCAGAACTCGACGCAATCCTTCGACCACCATGATCCATCGGCCGGCGCGGCAGCCACGTCGTCGTCGAATACTTCAAATGCAAGATAAAGGCCCTGCTCCCGCCAGCCCAGGTAGACATTGGGCACCGGCAGCTTGTCGCGATTGCTGCCGACGGCAAGCCCTGGATGCATCGTCTTCAGGCGTGCATTTTCGGGCCAATCACTTAGCTCGCCGTTAATGTGAATCGGATGCGTCAGGTAAGGCACGTCAAACGACGCCCGCCCGGCAAAGGTTTCCCGCCAGATGTCGAATTCCTTGTCGGTCGCGCTGGCTTCGTGCAGGCCGTTGAGCTTCGGCGCGGTGTCGTGAATCGCCCGCACGAGCTTTTCATACGGCCGATCATCGATATCGACGACGCCGAAGTTTACATCTTCGCCATCGGAAAGCCTGCCGCTGGGCGGCTCATCCATCCACTGAAACCAGTCGGCGCCGATCACATAAGGCAGCCGCGCGAGCCGGCTGGTGAACATGCGATATCCATCACCCCGCGCCTGCTGATCGAGCACCTGCGCGTCAAAGCCGATCATGTTGCGGTCACCGCTGCGGTTGTCCAGGCAATGAAAGGAAAACTCGCTCACGATGATCGGCTGCTGCGATTCCTCCGAAAGCATCCTGAAGAGGTCGGAATCGAGCTTCGCATCGCAGACGTAATAATTGAGCGACTGGGCATCGCTCAGCCCGCGCGAAGCGCGAACCACTTCTCGCGGCGCGTTGCCGCGGAAGCGAACGCCAAGGATCAGATGATTGGGGTCGTGCTGGCGGAGCAGCGTGCAGGTGGTCTTGAAATAAGTTTCGGCCACATGTCCCAGCCAGACCTGCGCGAGCTTCTGATAGGCTTCGGCCTGCCGGGGAAGCTCGCGCCAGCCATCGAGCGCGCTCCAGCTCCCGATGTGCGAATTCCAGTCACGATTGAAAGCCTGCGGCGTCGCCCAGGTGGAGCGAATGGTGCCGATCACTTCCTGGCGATTGGGATCATTGGCCGAGAGACCGTCGAAATAAACCGCTGGTCCCATTGACTGGTCATCCCACGGCATTTCATTGTCAAGGAAATATCCGACGAGGTTGTGGTTATCGCGCAGCGCGCTCGTTTGGGCGATGATCGCTTTCTCGATCCAAGTGCTCCAATCGCGGCTGTAAACCAAGTTCGAATTGGCCGGTACCCAGGCGGCCAGATTCAGGTCCTGGGTCATCGGTACGTCATACTTGTGCAGGACGGGATTCGACCAAGCGCCGACACCCTTAAAGCCCATCGCAGTCAGACGGTGAATCGTTGTCTTCGCCCAGGAATCGAGGGCGGCGGGAGTGCTGGGATCTTCCAGCGAGCAGAATTCTGCGCCATTAGGATCGCGCCCATGCAGAGCTGGCTGCACGGTCGTCACCATGTTGAGAAATTCGGGTTTGCCGGAAGGACTGAGGAACCACCAGACGCCGGCCGGACTTTTCGCCAATCGCCAGAAGCCTTCGCGCCCTTCGATTTGGCTGAAGGGCGCATCAACTGAAGGTTTGGTCCCGGCCTCTACCTCGCCAGCGAACTGAACGATGATCAGCCCGCACAGCAGGACAAGGATTTCCAGACCCATGCCCCTGGGCTGGCGATTGGTTTTTCCCGGCATCAGATCCCTCCGGGCAGGCTTCCATGCCCGCCGTACAACTTTTGCGCTTCCAAGCGCCTCCGGCGCAGCGCGACGTGCATCACAACAACAGTTATCGGTCCTTGGATGGCAAATTCTGAAACATCGAGAACCGGATACGTCGCTAGGGTTTATACGCGCCCAGGCCGCCTCGCGTTCGCGATTTGTTCGACCGATTTAGCGGATAGCGTGAGATGAATTACAGGATGCTTTCTTAACGCAGCTATTTCGCCTTCAGCACCGCCATCGACCGGCCTTCCAGCGGCACACGCACGGCCGACATATTCCCTCGCGACTCAATCGGATGCGGGGCGCCGCCATTGAGAAGATCGATCATTTGCCCGCCGGCGGAGGAAAGAACGGGATCGACGAGAATCCAATCTTCGCGGCGCTGCCGATCAACATTGATCGCCACCAGCACCTCATCCGTGTCCAGCACCCGGCTGAAGGCCAGCGTCGCCTGACCCGTCAGCGGCTTTCCAAAATCCTTCCCATTCCCGGAAATCTCCCGAAAATATTGCCGGCCGGAGCGCAGGGCTGGCTGACTGGCGCGAAGATACGTCATCGTTTTGATGAATTGATAGACCGGGTGCTCGGGATCGAAGACGTGAACGCCGGTCGTGTCGAAGG